>VAZU01000083.1 GCA_005884745.1 Alphaproteobacteria bacterium | reverse complement strand
TGCCGGGCCGGGTGATACCTGCCCTCGATCCGTCCTGCGGGGCCGGTGAAGATGACCTCTGGCATGGGCAGGGACCTCGACAATCGCGGAAAATGGGTATTCCTGCGCGCTTGACGCAAGCGACGCGCGCACGCTACGAGCTGCAAGCCTTCTAAGTTTTTGGGCCGCCTGGCGTTTTATCGGCTCGCGCCAAGGGCGGCGGCACGGGCGGCCCAGCGGCCCGCTTTTAGCACGATCCCGAAGGCAAAAAGCAAGCTCCGCATGAGATAAAGGGTGCAAGGATCGACATGGCAAGGGTCTATCTCGACTGGAATGCGACGGCCCCGCTGCGCCCCCAGGCCCGCGCCGCGATGATTGCCGCCTGCGAGCTCCGCGGCAATCCGTCTTCCGTGCATGCGGAGGGTCGGGCCGCCCGGGCCTTGATTGAACGCGCGCGCGCAGAGGTCGCGGCACTGGTGGGCGCCGAGGCGCGCCGAGTGATTTTCACCTCGGGCGCGACCGAGGCCAACACGCTGGCCTTGACCCCGCGCATCGAACTCGGCAGCGACCGGCGTCCCCGGGATCTTTTGCTGGTCTCGGCCATCGAGCATCCGTCCGTGCGGTGCGGCGGCCGTTTTCCGCCGGGCGGCCTCGAGGAGATCCCGGTCACGGCCCGGGGCGCGGTCGATCTTGCGGCACTGGAATCGCGGCTCGCCGCGCTTTCTCGCGCAGGAAGCCGCGTGCTGGTCTCCATCATGCTCGCAAACAACGAGAGCGGAGTCGTCCAGCCGATTCAAAACGCTGCCGAAATGATCCACGCGGCGGGCGGATTGCTGCACGTCGATGCGGTCCAGGCGGCCGGCCGGATTCCCTGTGCGATGGATGCGCTGGGCGCCGATCTTCTCAGCCTATCGAGCCACAAGCTGGGCGGCCCCAAGGGTGCCGGGGCGCTGATCGTCCGCACCGAGGCGGTGCATCTGGCCGATCCGTTGATCCGCGGCGGCGGACAGGAACGGGGATCGCGGGCGGGCACCGAGGCCGTTGCGGCTCTCGCCGGCTTCGGCGCCGCCGCCGCGGCGGCACGCGGGGCGCTCGCGGAGGAGCACCGGCAGGTGTCGCTGCTGCGGGATCGTTTCGAGAGCGAATTGAGGCGGGTCTCCCCGGATGCCGTCGTCTTCGGAGCCGATGCCGAGCGGCTGCCCAATACCACCTTGTTCGCGGTGCCGGGCGTGAAGGCCGATACCGCCGTGATTGCGCTGGATCTCGAAGGGGTCGCGGTCTCCTCGGGAGCGGCCTGCTCCTCGGGCAAGGTTCAGCCTTCGCACGTGCTGGCGGCCATGGGATTCGGCCCGGCGCTGGCGAAAAGCGCCATTCGCGTCAGTTTGGGGCATTCCACCACGGAATCCGACGTTGATCGGGGCATCGCTGCGTGGAAAAAGGTGTATAAGACACTACATAAGGGGTCAGAGGGCATCGCCGCCTGAAGGCAGAGCGAGGTTGAAGCGCAGCTGCAACGACCATAACCCGAGCAATCCGACCCGCGGCCCTTGAAGCCGCAGTGGAGGGAATAATGCCGGCCGTGCAAGAGACCGTCGAGCAGGTCCGCCGCATCGACGTCGATCAGTACAAGTACGGGTTCGTCACCGACATCGAATCCGACAAAGCTCCCAAGGGGCTTTCCGAGGACACCGTCCGCTTCATTTCGGCCAAGAAGGACGAGCCGGAATGGATGCTGGCCTGGCGGCTCGATGCCTATCGGCACTGGCTGACCATGCGCGAGCCGCGCTGGTCCCGGGTCGATTACCCGCAGATCGATTACCAGGACCTGTATTATTACTCGGCGCCCAAGCGCAAAGCCGGGCCGAAATCGCTCGACGAGATCGATCCGGAGATCCTCAAGACCTACGCCAAGCTCGGGATCCCGCTGCGCGAGCAGGAGATCCTCGCCGGCGTCGAGCGCGAAGGCACCTATTCGCGGGTCGCCGTCGACGCCGTGTTCGATTCGGTCTCGGTCGCGACCACCTTCAAGGAGGAGCTCAAGAAGGCGGGCGTGATCTTTCTGCCGATCTCCGAGGCGATCAAGCAGCACCCGGACCTGGTGCGCAAATATCTCGGCTCGGTGGTGCCCGTCACCGACAATTTCTTCGCCACGCTGAACTCGGCGGTGTTCTCCGACGGCTCGTTCGTCTACGTGCCCGAAGGGGTGCGCTGCCCGATGGAGCTTTCGACCTATTTCCGCATCAACGAGAAGAACACCGGGCAGTTCGAGCGCACGCTCATCATCGCCGACAAGGGCTCCTACGTGAGCTACCTCGAAGGCTGCACCGCGCCGATGCGCGACGAGAACCAGCTGCACGCCGCGGTGGTCGAGCTGGTCGCGCTCGATGACGCCGAGATCAAGTACTCGACGGTGCAGAACTGGTATCCGGGCGACGCCGAGGGCCGCGGCGGGATCTACAATTTCGTGACCAAGCGCGGCGATTGCCGCGGCCGGAACTCGAAGATCTCCTGGACCCAGGTCGAGACCGGCTCCGCTATCACCTGGAAATACCCGAGCTGCATCCTGCGCGGCGACAATTCGCGCGGGGAGTTCTACTCGATCGCGATCTCGAACGGCCGCCAGCAGGTCGATTCCGGCACCAAGATGCTCCACCTCGGCAAGAACTCCTCGAGCCGGATCATCTCCAAGGGCATCGCGGCGGGCAAATCCAACAACACCTATCGCGGCTTGGTGAGCGCCCACCGCAAGGCGACCGGGGCGCGCAATTTCACCAATTGCGACTCGCTCCTGATCGGGGATCACTGCGGCGCCCATACCGTGCCCTATATCGAGGCCAAGAACGCCTCGACGGTATTCGAGCACGAAGCGACCACCTCGAAGATCTCCGACGCCCAGCTGTTCTATTGCCGGCAGCGGGGACTTTCCGCCGAAGAGGCGGTGGCGCTGATCGTCAACGGCTTCGTCAAGGACGTGCTGCAGCAGCTCCCCATGGAGTTCGCGGTCGAGGCGCAGAAGCTGATCTCCATCAGCCTGGAGGGAAGCGTCGGCTAGCCGTCGTCCCGAGGTGCTCGCGCAGCGAGCCTCGAAGGATGACGGGGCTGAGATCGCGGCCATCCTTCGAGGCTCGCCGCTGATGCGGCTCGCACCTCAGGATGACGCTTTAAACGGAAGGAATTGCCGGAATGCCTATGCTGGAAGTCGAGAATCTGCACGTCGAGATCGAGGGCAGAAAAATCCTCGAAGGGTTGAGCCTTGCGGTGAACGCCGGCGAGATCCACGCCATCATGGGGCCGAACGGGTCGGGCAAATCGACGCTCGCCTACGTGCTGGCCGGCAAGCAGGAATACGAGGTCACCCAAGGCCGCGTGCTGTTCGAAGGCGAGGACATGCTGGCGATGGAGCCCGACGAGCGCGCCGCCAAAGGCCTGTTCCTGGCGTTCCAATATCCCCTGGAAATCCCCGGCGTGACCGGCATGAACTTCCTACGCACCGCGATCAACGCGCAGCGCAAAAAGCGCGGCGAGCCGGAACTCGCCATTCCGGATTTCATGAAGAGGTTGAGGGAAGTCGCGAAGAGGCTCGGGATCGAGCCTGAGATGCTGCGCCGGGCGGTCAACGTCGGCTTTTCCGGCGGCGAGAAGAAGCGCAACGAGATCCTGCAGATGGCGCTGCTCGAGCCCAAGCTCTGCGTGCTCGACGAGACCGATTCCGGGCTCGACATCGACGCGCTGAAGATCGTGGCGGACGGCGTCAACCGGCTGCGCTCGCCCGACCGCGCCTCGATCGTGATCACGCACTACCAGCGCCTGCTCAACTACATCGTGCCCGACGTGGTGCACGTGCTCTCCAAGGGCCGGATCGTGAAGACCGGCGGCAAGGATCTGGCGCTGGAGCTGGAGGCGCGCGGCTACACCGAATACCAGACCGAGGCGGCCTGAACCCGCAAATATTGTGATGCGCCCCGAGATCAAACCGATGAAGACCGCGGCCGAGACGGCGCTGGCCGAGGCGTTTGCCGCGGTGCGCGCGAAGCTGCCGGGCGACCGCCGCATCGCCGAGCGCCGCGCGGCGGCGTTCGAGGCCTTCGATGCGCTCGGTCTGCCGCATCGGCGCGTCGAGGAATGGAAATACACCGATCTGCGGGCGCTGATCCGTGAGGCAAAGCCGCTCGCCGCGGCGCCGGACGCGCAAGCGAAGCGGCGGGCGAAGGGCGCCGGAGCGCTGCTGGCCGGCATCGGGGCGCGCCGGATCACCTTCGTCGACGGCGCCTTCGTGGCCGAGCTTTCCGACCTCGTGGCGCTTGAGCCCGGGCTGTCCATCGCGCCGATGGCGAAGGCGTTGGCCGAGAGCGATCCGCTGGTCGCGAGCCGGCTCGGCGCGATCGTGCCGACCGACGACGTCGCGGTCGCGCTCAATACCGCGTTCATGGGCGACGGGGCCCTGGTGCGCATCGACCGGGACGCCAGGCTCGAGCGGCCGCTCCATCTCGTCTTTGCCTTCGGATCGGACACGGCGTCCGCGACGTTCACCCGCTCGCTCGTCGTGGCCGAGGAGGGCGCGCAGGCGACCCTGATCGAGAGCCACGAAGGCCCGGACGGCATCGACTACCAGGTCAACACCGCGCTCGAGCTCTTCGTCGGGGACCGCGCCCATGTCGATCACGTGAAGATCGGGATCGAAGGCGCTCGGGCGATTCATGTTTCGACCTTGATGGCCTCGATCGGCGCGCACGCCCGTTTGCGCGACCTCGTCTTCACGACCGGCGGCGCTTTGGTTCGCAACCAGCTGTTCGTGCGCTTTGCCGGCGAGGGCGCCACCCTGGCTCTCAACGGCGCGAATCTGATCAAGGGCCGCCAGCATGTCGACAACACGCTGGTCGTCGACCACGCCGTTCCGGGCGGGTTCAGCCGCGAGCTCAACAAGTCGGTGCTCGACGGCGAGAGCCGCAGCGTATTCCAGGGAAAAATCATCGTGCGGCCGGGCGCGCAGAAGACCGACGGCAAGATGATGGCGCAGGCGCTGCTGCTCTCGGAGAACGCCGAAGCCGACAACAAGCCGGAGCTCGAGATTTTCGCCGACGATGTGCAATGCGGCCACGGCGCAACGGCCGGGGCGCTGGACCAGAACCTGCTGTTCTATTTGAAGGCGCGCGGCATTCCGCAGGCCGAGGCCGAGGCACTCCTCATCCAGGCCTTCGTCGGCGAGGCAATCGAGACGCTCGAGCACGAGGGCGTGAAGGACGCGCTGATGGGCGCGGCGGCCGAATGGCTGGGCTCGAGAAAGCAGTAAATGCGATGCACCCCGCGGTCATGAACGGCGGCTACGACGCGAACCGGATCCGCGAGGATTTCCCGGCGCTGGCGCTCGAGGTCTACGGCAAGCCGCTGGTGTACCTCGACAATGCCGCCTCGGCGCAGAAGCCCCGCGCGGTGCTCGATCGCCTCGAGCACGCCTACACCGCCGAATATTCCAACGTGCATCGCGGCCTGCACTATCTCGCCAATGCCGCGACCGAGGCTTACGAGGGCGCGCGCGAGAAGGTCCGCGCTTTCCTCAATGCGGAAAAACCGCAGGAGATCATCTTCACCCGCAACGCGACCGAGGCGATCAATCTCGTCGCCTATACGTTCGGGGTCGAGCAGGTGCGGGCGGGGGACGAGATCGTGCTCTCGATCCTGGAGCACCATTCCAACATCGTGCCCTGGCATTTCCTGCGCGAGCGCCACGGCGCCGTCATCAAATGGGCGCCGATCGACGACGCCGGGAATTTTCTGCTCGACGCCTTCGAGGAGCTGCTGACCGAGCGCACGCGCCTCGTCGCGATCACGCACATGTCGAACGTCACCGGGACGATCGTGCCGGTGAAGGAAGTGGTGCGGCTCGCCCATGCGCGCGGCATTCCGGTGCTGCTCGACGGCAGCCAAGCCGCCGTGCACCTCGACGTCGACGTGCGCGACATCGGCTGCGACTTTTACGTCTTCACCGGCCACAAGCTCTACGGGCCGACCGGCGCCGGCGTGCTCTACGGCCGCTACGATCATCTCGCGGCCATGCGGCCGTTCAACGGCGGCGGCGAGATGATCCGCGAGGTCTACGAGGATCGCGTGACCTATGGCGATCCCCCGAACAAGTTCGAGGCCGGCACGCCGGCGATCGTGCAGGCGATCGGGCTCGGCGCCGCCATCGACTACGTCGGCTCGATCGGCAAGGAGCGTATCCGGGCGCACGAGGCCGCGCTGGTGAAATACGCCCACGAACGTCTGCGCGAGATCAATCGCGTGCGCATCTTCGGCACCACGCGCGATAAGGGGCCGATCGTCGCGTTCGACGTGCAGGGCGCGCATCCCCACGACATCGCCACCATCATCGACCATTCCGGGGTGGCGGTGCGGGCCGGTACCCATTGCACCATGCCGCTGTTGGCACGATATGGCGTATCCGCGACCTGCCGGGCCTCGTTCGGCCTCTATAATACCGTCGCGGAGGTCGACAGCCTTGCGCAGGCGCTGATGAAAGCCCAGGATTTCTTCGCATGAGAGTGGACGAGATGAGCGAGGTGCACGCACCGAGCGCCGAGACCCCCGCGGTCGAGCAAGCCGCCGATGGGCAGGGCTCCGCCTTGCCGGCCGAGGAGATCGAGCGGCTCACCAGCGATATCGTCGCCGCGCTCAAGACCGTCTACGACCCGGAGATCCCGGCGGACATCTACGAGCTCGGCCTGATCTACAAGGTCGACATCGCCGACGATCGCAAAGTCGTCGTCGATATGACGCTGACGACCCCGAACTGCCCTTCGGCGGCCGAGCTCCCCGCGATGGTTGAGAACGCGGTCGCGAGCGTTCCCGGCGTCGGCGAGGTCAAGGTCGATCTCGTCTGGGATCCGCCCTGGGATCCGAGCCGGATGTCGGACGAGGCGCGCGTCGCCCTCAATATGTGGTAGGAAGTTGCAGGAAACGGGCTTCGGCCCCACATAAGGAAGGACCGAGGAGTGCAAACGATGGCCAATATGCGGCCCAAGCCCCAGGTGATGCGGCTGAGCGATGCCGCCGCGGCGCGTATCAAGGAGCTTCTTGCCCAGTCGCAGAAGCCGATCACGGGCGTTCGCGTGGGGGTCAAGAACGGCGGCTGCGCCGGGATGGCCTATACGATGGAATATGCCGAGCAAATCGCTCCGACCGACGAAATCGTCGAGGACAAGGGCGTGCGCATCCTGATCGATCCCAAGGCGGTGCTGTTCCTGCT
>VAZU01000042.1 GCA_005884745.1 Alphaproteobacteria bacterium | reverse complement strand
GCGCTGACGTAGCCGTGCACAATGGCGTATTCGGCGCCGGCCTGTGCCGCGTTCTGCACCTGCATCTTGCGATAGATCCCCAGTCCGAGATCCGCGGTGCAGACCATGGCGAGTACGAGCATGGGCGCAACAATGGCAAACTCGATTGCCGCAACGCCGCGGATGTCACGAGCGAGGTTCCGGACGGCGCGTCCAATTGGCGATCTCACGTAGATGCGAAGAATCGATATCATTTCACTCAACCAGCAGCGCAAGTCCGAACCCGAACGGCTTGGTGCCGTAGCCGCTGCAGTCGATCGCGAAGTTTGACGTGCCCGTGAAGCTAACCGTGTTGGCTATGAGCTGCGTGCATCCGGTGCTGGTACCGGCGCCTCCCGAAAAGCTGACTGCTGCTTTAGGCAAATAGAGTGCGCCTCCGAAGATCTGGGAGGCGCCGCCTTCGAACTTGAACGTGGTACCGGCCGGCATGTTTCGATCGCCGAAGATCACGATGCCGGCGGTATCGCCGGTTGTCGGAGCCGTCAAATTGATGGTGGCCCCTCCACCGATGGTCGCGTTCGCATAGTTGTGGCCCGTGCTGGACGTAAATACCAGCGTGACGCCGGTGCCGGTCATCGTAGCACCGCCGTTCACCTGAAGGTTTCCCTGATCCAGGTAGTAGATGCCCGGACTCAACGTCACGTTAGCACCTGCATTGAGATTGATTCCACCGCAGTAGACGCCCGGGCTTATGGTCACCGTGGTTTTTGCGGAGTAATTGTGCTGATCGCAGCCGGAGAAGGACCCGGGCGAAGTATTGCCATAAGGATCGATCATCGGCGGCCCACCGGTCTGGATGCCGTTCGTCACCGAGATGTTGGCAGCCGATGCGCTAGGTACCTGACCGACGACATTGACCGAGTACGCAGAGATGCCGGATGTTCCACCGGCCGTGAGCGCGCTCGCATTGCTGGAATTATCGAACATGCTGCAGTTGTTGAGGGCGATTTGCGCGTTTCCTTGAGTCCCGATCGCGCCGCTGGCGCTGCCGCTGAGTGCGGCTACGCAGCCGGTGCCGCCCCAGGAGGAGGCCGGAATCGCTACGGCACGCGCCGATAGCGTCATCGATTGCGAGTCCCACATCGCGGAGAACAGCCGAGTCTGCGGCTGGGTGATGATCACTTCGACCGCGCCCGCCGTCGTGGTGTGGGTTCCCGATTTCGGCGGCTGATTCACGGTGACCGTGACGCCGTTCGAGCCGTTGACAAACCCGTACGGAGAGGCGACGGCATTTGCCTGTACGGATAGATTGCTGTTGTTGCCTTGAATATAATAGGCCACGGCCGCGCTGACGGCGCCGGAATCGGCCGCGCTTTGCATCGTCTGATGCTTGACCGACCACACACCGACTTCAGTACCCAACCCCGCGATTCCCAGCAAAACGGGTGCAGTCAGGGCCGTCAGGACGGCGTAATTGCCCGATTGATCCCGGCCGAAACGAATCCACAGATTGCACTGTGCCACGAATACTGCTGAGATGGTTTCAAGCATGAGCCGATGCTTTCGTGCAGAATACAAGATCCGTTAGGGCGTCGCGCTCTGGACTTTCACCGTGCACCAGCAAGGCCGGCGGATATCACGCGGTGAGCCTTTGCCGGAATTGGGCTACACGCTACCGCCATCGCATCTTCAATTCGTCAATATGACCGATCGCATCGCATCCGCCGCGTGAACGAGCTTTTAAGCAACCAGTGAGGAAACGTGCTCGGTTGAAGCGTTGCCTCCGGCCAGCATGCTGGTGAGATCGGCATGTGGTCGAACTGCGTAAAATACCGAGCAAATTGATAGAGGACGCGAGCATTCCCGTTAAGCTGCCAGGTTGTCGTTCGACAGGACTTGATGCGCTGAGGCGATCTCCGGAAAAAGCAAACTGCGGATCCGGGTTGGGGAACGCCGGCTCCGCGAGCCTATTCCACCAAGCTCGCCAGCGCGGAACCAATCGGTTTGGTGCCGTAGTTCTTGCAGTTGATGGCGAAATTGGAATTGCCGGTGAACGTGATCGTGTTGCCGATGAGCTGCGTGCATCCCGTGGTCGTATTGGCGCCGCCCGCGAAGGTGACGGCGCCTTCCGGCAGGTAAATGGCGCCGCCCAAGGTCTGCGTAGCGCCGCCTTCGAACTTGAATGTAGTGCCGGCAGTCATGTTGGGATCACCGTACATGACGATCCCCTTCGTAGCGCCCGAATCCGGTGCTGTCAGATCGATGGTGGCGCCGCCGTTGATGGTGGCGTTGGCGTAATTGTGGCCATTGCTCGAAGTGAACACGAGAGTCACGCCGCTTCCCGTCATGGTGGCGCCGCCGTTCACTTGGAGATTGCCCTGATCGAGGTAATAGACGCCCGGGTTCAAGGTCACGTTCGCCCCGGCGTTGAGCGCCATCCCACCGCAATAGACGCCGGGATCTATGGTCACTGCGCTCTTGGCGCTGAAGTTGTGCTGGGCGCAGCCCGAGTAGGACCCTGATGCAGTGCCGGCGTAAGGATCGGCCATCGGGGTCGTGCCGGTCTCGATACCGTTCGTCACCGAGATATTGGATATCGATGAGCACGTGCTCGTGCCGCATCCGCCGACGACATAGGTCGAGTATGCAGAGAGCCGGGAAGTTCCACCGACTGTGAGCGCGCTCGTATTGTTGGAATCGTCGAACAGGCTGCAGCCCGTGAGGGTGACCTGCGCGTTGCCCTGCAAGGTGACAGCACCGCTCGCACTCCGATCGAGCGCCAGCACGCAACCCTTGCCGCCGGTGCCGCGGGCGACCGCACGCGCGGAGATCGATATTGGCTGCGCGTGCCACATCGCCGACAACAGCCGGGCTTGCGGCTGCGTTATGATCACCTCCACCGCGCCTGCCGCGGTCGTGTAGTTGCCGGATTGCGGCGGCCGGTTCACCGTGACGGTGACGCCGTTCGAACCGTTGACGAAACCGTACGTGGCGATCGCAGATTCAGCCTGCAGCTGGAGCACACTGCCGTTGCTCTCGAGGTAATAATCCACGGCCGCGCTGACCGCGCCGGAATCGGCGGCGCCCTGCATCGCTTGATGCTTGTAATACCACAGCCCCGCCTCGGTCCCGAGACTGACCATGCCGAGAGCGGCCGGTAACGCCAGCCCGGCGAGGACGAGATACCCGCCGGACTCGTCCCGGAAAAACCGGGCAAGCAGGTCCGTTCCGAGCGCTCGGACGGTTTTGGTCGTATCCGGCACGAAGCGATACATGTGAGCGCTGGTTCTCGCGGGCCGCAGCCAGAGCAAACCGGCCGCCACCCGAGGCGGGAGGCCGGCCGAAGCAGGATTGTAAGGTTCGGGCCTGTTGCGTTCGCCTGAATATCTTCGCTCGGAATTTATCGATCGAACCGGCGGGCGAGGTCGGCGGGACACCTGCCCACCCCCTGCGGGCGGGCTTGCAGGCGCTTAAGCGTTGAGGCCGCCCCAAATCTTATGAGCGCGGTTTAGCCGGGGTTTGCATGAAGCCGGATTTTTCGCGCAGATTTTCCGGGGTTTTGCAGTTATCTTGCCGTTGCAGAACCCCTGGCGGTCAGCGTGCCGGCTCGGTCTCCAGCCCGGTTTCTGCCAATTCCTTGAACCCGCCGGCGTTATAGACGGACGGATAGCCGAGTTCCTTCAAGGTCTTGCCGCTCAGCGCGGCGCGACCGCCGGAGCCGCAATAGACCAGAACCGTGCGGTCCGGTTGCAACGCCGGATGGCGCGAGGGGCTCGCGGGATCTGCCCGGAACTCCAGCATGCCGCGCGGGACATGGACCGCACCCTTGATCTTGCCGCTCGCCTCGAGCTCGGGCGCATCGCGAACGTCGAGGATGACCACGTCCTCCCGGTTCGCCATCTCGCGAACCCGGGCGGGATCGAGCTTCGGCACGACCGCATTGGCGGCAGCGATCATTTCTTTGACGCCCGGCATCGATTTCCCTCCGATCGATGAGCACGCGGTCCTGATATCTTTCCGAACCGCGGCATCCAATCTAGCACGCCAACGCATACCCGGCCTGTGCCGGTTCCCCAAAGACCTGGAGAACCATGGTGAGGAGGGCGGCCGTCCTTCGAGGCTCGGCACTTCGCGCCTCGCACCTCAGGATGACGGCCGACCCACGAACCACGCGGCCAGGATCGTCCTTCTCCCGTCATCCAATCCTCGTATAGGATGGCCGGCACGACGAACCAGGCGATGGGGAGGATCTCACATGTACAAGCCGTTCGCAGGGCTTGCGGCGCTTGCCGCGATCGGTTTTTCCGCACCGGCCTCGGCGCAGACCGAGCTGCAATGGTGGCATGCCATGGCCGGCGAGCTCGGGCAGAAACTCGAGAAGATCGCCACCGATTTCAACAATTCGCAGAAGGACTTCAAGGTCGTTCCGGTCTACAAGGGCACCTATCCCGAGGTGATGACCGGCGCGATCGCAGCGTTCCGCGCCAAGCAGCCGCCACACATCATTCAGGTGTTCGAGGTCGGCACCGCGACGATGATGGCGGCCAGGGGCGCGGTCTATCCGGTCTACGAGCTGATGAAGGACGCCGCGGAGCCGTTCGATCCGAAGGCCTACCTACCGGCGGTGGTCGGCTATTACACCGACACCCAGGGCAACATGTTGTCCTTCCCGTTCAATTCCTCGACCCCGGTGCTCTATTACAACAAGGACCTGTTCAAGAAGGCCGGGCTCGATCCGAATTCGCCGCCCAAGACCTGGCCCGAGGTCGGCGCGGCGGCCGCGAAGCTGCAGGCGGCAGGCGTGCCCTGCGGCTTCACCAGCGAATGGCCGTCCTGGATCAACATCGAGAATTTGTCGGCCTGGCACAATGTGCCGATCGCCACCCAGGCGAACGGGTTCGGCGGATTCAATACCGAGCTGAAGATCAACGGGCCGGTCCAGGTCAAGCACCTCGCCCAGCTCGCCGAATGGCAGAAGACCAAGCTGTTCGACTATGGAGGGCGCGTCAATTCGGCGGAGCCGAAATTCAATGCGAGCGAATGCGGGATGATTCTCGCCTCCTCCGCTACCCGGCTCACCATCATCACCAATCTGAAGAGCGAGGTCGGCATCGCCATGATGCCGTACTGGCCCGACGTCAAAGGTACGCCGCAGAATTCGATCATCGGCGGGGCGACGCTGTGGGTGCTGAAGGGACAGAAGGCGGAAGATTACAAGGGCGTCGCGAAATTCTTCAGCTACCTGTCGAAGCCGGAGGTGCAGGCGTGGTGGCATCAGCAGACCGGCTACCTGCCGATCACCCAGGCGGCCTACGAGCTGTCGCGGCAGCAGGGCTTCTACGACAAGAATCCCGGAACCGACGTCTCCATCAAGCAGATGACGCTCAATCCGCCGACCGACAACTCGAAGGGGCTCAGACTCGGCAGTTTCGTGCAGATCCGCAACATCATCGAGGAAGAGATGGAATCGGCGCTGCAAGGCAACAAGAGCGCCCAGGAAGCGCTCGACAGCGCGGTGACTCGCGGCAACGATCTGCTGCGGCAGTTCGAGCGGGCCAACATGTAGCGGGGGACAGAAGTCAGTAATCAGCAATCAGAACGGCGGCGATGATCGCGTTTCTGATATCTGACTACTGACTACTGATACCTGGTATGCAGGACAAGCGCGTCATCTTCCCGGGCGTCGTCGTCCCGCTCGCCCTGCTCCTCCCGCAGCTGGCGATCACCTTCGTATTCTTTGTCTGGCCGAGCTTGCGGTCGCTGCAAGGTTCGCTGTTCGAGCAGGATGCGTTCGGGCTGTCCGAGCGCTTCGTCGGGTTCGGCAATTTCGCGCGCATCCTCTCGGATCCGGGCTATCTATCCGCGCTCGGCGTCACGCTGGTGTTTGCGGTCGCTACCACGGCACTGGCCATGAGCGTGGCGCTCGCGCTTGCGGTGGTGGCCGACCGCGCGGTGCGGGGCTCGGCGGTCTACAAGGCGCTGATCGTCTGGCCCTATGCGATCGCGCCGGCGATCGCTGGCGTGCTGTGGTGGTTCCTGTTCAATCCGACGATCGGCGTGCTGCCGCGGCTGCTGGCGCCGCTGGGCGTCGTCTGGAACCATTTTCTCAACGGCAATCAGGCATTGCTGCTGGTCATCATCGCGTCGGCCTGGAAGCAGGTCAGCTACAATTTCCTGTTCTTCCTCGCCGGGCTGCAGACGATCCCGCCTTCGTTGCTCGAAGCCGCCGAGATCGACGGCGCCGGCGCCTTCGCGCGGTTTCGCGCAATCGTATTTCCGCTGTTGATGCCCACCACCTTCTTTCTCGCCGTCGTCAACCTGGTCTACGCCTTGTGCGACACCTTCGCGGTGATTCATGCCACCAGCGCCGGCGGGCCCGGCACCGCGACGACGACGCTGGTCTACAAGGTGTTCCGCGACGGCTTCGAGGCTCTCGATCTGGGCGGCTCGGCCGCGCAATCGGTGGTGCTGATGCTGATCGTCGGCGCGCTCACCATCGCGCAGTTCCGCTATATCGAGCGCAAGATTCATTATTGAGTGCTGTACTCGTCAGGAGAAATTTGGATGACCTCGAAATGGCAACTCCCCACCCTCCCCTGGAGGGGGAGGGTCGCCGCCGAGCGCAGCGAGGCAGCGGGGTGGGGTGACGCCGCTTCACCCCCGCCCGGCTCGCCTCTTGCGAGGCTCGCCGACCTGCCCCCTCCAGGGGGAGGTATCGCGGCTGCGGTCAGGCCGAGGCCGATATCGGTCAAATGGACGAACAAGACGACCCGCGATCTGCTGGCGCACGCGGTGCTGATCCTCGGCGCGGGCCTGATGGCGTTCCCGATCTACATGGCCTTCGTCGCCTCGACCCATACCTTGACGCAGACCCTGACCGGCCTGCCGCTCATCCCGGGAGATCGCCTGATCGACAATTACCGGCAGGTGCTCAGCGAGGGCTTGCGCAACTACGGCCTGCCGCCGATCTGGCCGATGCTCGTCAACAGCATCCTGGTGGCGCTCGTCATCACCTTCGGCAAGATCGCGGTGTCCATTCTGTCCGCCTTCGCCGTCGTGTTCTTCCGCTTTCCGTTCCGGATGCTGGCGTTCTGGATCATTTTCGCCACCCTGATGCTGCCGGTCGAAGTGCGGA
>VAZU01000047.1 GCA_005884745.1 Alphaproteobacteria bacterium | reverse complement strand
CGAAGCCTCGTTCCCGGGGGGACCTTCTTTTTCACCGTTACGATCGCCGATCGACGCTCCTCCATTCTGGTCCAAAACATCGGTTCTCTCCGCCACCCCTTTCGCATCACCCGTAAGGAGCGGCCATTCGTGATCGACGCCATTGTTGTCCTTCCCGATCATTTGCATGCGATCCTGACTTTGCCGCAGAACGACGCCGATTTTTCTGGAAGATGGCGGCGCATCAAAAGCTTGTTCACACGACAGATCATCGACCGCGGATTGTCGATCACGCTGGATCATCGCGGCGAATACGTGCTATGGCAAAGACGTTTCTGGGAACACGCAATTCGTGATGAAACGGATTTGAGCCGGCACGTCGACTACATCCATTATAATCCAGTCAAGCACGCGCTCGTGTCGCAGGTGACCGAGTGGCCGTATTCCTCCTTTCATCGATATGTCCGAGAAGGCTGGTTACCCGAGGACTGTTGCGGAACGATCGAGATCACAGGCAAAGACTTCGGCGAACGGGCGCTCTGACCCGGATTTCGCCTCGCTCCATCCGGGCTACGGATCATCTCTCGTGCTTCGGCGAGCGGACGGGCTGATCCCGGATTTCGCGCCCGCCCGGCGGGCGCTCCATCCGGGCTACGGACAGAGACGAGCCCTCTCAGCTCACGCCGAGCTTCTTCTGCAGGCTGGTCGAGGAGGTGGTGTACTGGAACACCAGCTTCTTGTCCGGGAACACGTAGTGATAGGCCTTCTGCGCCATCAGCGCCGCCTCGTGGAAGCCGCACAGGATGAGCTTGATTTTCCCCGGATACCAATTGATGTCGCCGACGGCGAAAATCCCGGGCTCGTTGGTCTCGAAGCTTGCGGTGTCGACCGGAATGAGCTCGCCCTCGCGCAGCTCGATACCCCATTGCGCCACCGGCCCGAGCTTCATGGTGAGCCCGAAGAACGGCAGCATGGTTTCGCAGGCGAGCGTCACGCTCGATCCGTCGGCGCGCTTGATCAAAGCGCCCGAGAGCGCGCCGCCGCTGCCTTGGAGCGCCGTGACCTGCCCGAGCAGGAGATCGATCTTTCCCTCCTCGACCAGCGCATGCATCTTGTTGACGCTGTCGGGCGCCGCGCGGAACGCGTCGCGCCGATGCAGCAACGTCAGGCGCTTGGCGATCGGCGCGAGATTGAGGGTCCAGTCGACCGCGGAATCCCCGCCGCCCACGATCAGGATGTCTTTGCCGCGAAAATCTTCCATCCGCCGCACCGCATAGAACACCGAGCGGCCTTCGTAGGGCTCGATGCCCGGGATCGGCGGCTTCTTCGGCTGGAACGAGCCGCCGCCCGCGGCGATGACCACGACTTTCGCCTCGAAGAATTTGCCGCGGTCGGTGGTGATGCGGAACATCGGCTCGCCGATGCGCTCGATCCTCTCCACCATCTCGCCGAGGTGGAACGCCGGGCCGAACGGCTTGATCTGCGCCAGCAGCGCTTCGACCAACCCCTGGCCGGTGACATAGGGGATGCCGGGAATGTCGTAGATCGGCTTTTCCGGGTAGAGCTCGGCGCATTGCCCGCCGATCTTGTCGAGGATGTCGACGAGATGCGCCTTCATGTCGAGCAGGCCGAGCTCGAACACGGCGAACAGGCCGATCGGGCCCGCGCCGATGATGAGCACATCGGTCTTGATCGTTTCAGCCATGCTGACCCACCGGATACGCCGGAGGAACCCGTCTGTCGCGCGGCGGCGAACGGCTCTCGCGCAAGGCGGGGCAAGCCGGCGCTTGCGGCCGGCCGCAACGGGGAAGGATCATCACGCTTGCCGCTCCGGCGTCCTCACCACCAGGCCTTCGAGGTCCTCGCTCACCTTGATCTGGCAGGAGAGGCGCGAGTTCGGCTTCACCTCGAAGGCGAAATCGAGCATGTCCTCCTCCATCGGCGAGGGCTCGCCGGTCTTCTCCTTCCATCCCTCCTCGACGTAGACGTGACAGGTCGAGCACGCGCAGGCGCCGCCGCATTCGGCCTCGATCTCCGGCACGCTGTTCTTGATCGCCGTCTCCATGACGGTCGAGCCGACCTCGCCTTCGACGGTCCGCGCGGTGCCGCCGGAATCGATGTAGGTGATTTTCACCATGGGAATGGGTGCAACGGGCGATCAGGCCGGGTTCAGCAAGAGCAACGCCGAGCTCGAATCATCGCGGTTTCGATCCAGGGACTTCGATCCAGGGACTTCGATCCAGGGAGTTCGATCCAGGGAGTTCGATCCAGGACCTGGCCGCCTTGGCGGATGGCGTTGTTGCGAAATGCTGCAGGATCGGCTCGCCGACGCCGGCAAGCCAATCCTGTCGGGGCTTTTATAGGGAGCGAACGCGCGAGCGCAAGCCCGGCAGGGCTGGCGATCGACAGCCCGGCGAGCTAGTTCGGCTGGAGCAAGTCGGCGATCACGGCGCGGGTTTCCGCCGCGGCAGCGCCCAGTCGCACGATCGCCGCTTCGAGCTCGAGCTCGGCCGCGCTTCCCGCGGCAAGCTCGACCGCCTCGGCCGCCCGCGCCACGCGCCAGGCGCCGATCCCGCGCGCCGAACCCTTGAGCGTGTGCGCCGCCGCGCAGATGCCGGCACGCGCCGCCTGCTGCATCCGCACGATCAGCATGCCGGCCTGGCGATCGAACAATTCCAACACCTCGCGCTCGAGCCCCCGGTCCCCGAGCGTCATCCGCGCAAGATGCACGAGATCGATCGGACGCTCGCCCGAAACGGGCAGCGAGCTCGAAGCGCCATTGTCGACCAATACCGAGAGTCCCATGCCTGTCCCCCTCCCCATGGCTGGCTGCCTAGACGCCGAGCGTGGCCCGGTGGCGGCAAAATCCGGGTAAATGCGTGGCCCGCGAGGCCCTTTTCCCGTAGCCAACCATGTCGGTGGTTAACAAAACCCTAACCCATGGCGGCTCGCCCGTCGTCCACAGCCCAAAGAACATTCCTCGGCTGCCTTTTGGTCGCCCAGATCATGCGGGAATACTACGGCCTGATAGGCGAGGGGCTGGGAAGCGTCATCCGTACCATAGCACCCTCTAAATCGGATGTGCCGTCGGTCACCCCGTTAACAATGCTTAAGCGGAGGTTACCGAGATGGTTTCATTCGATCCGTCAGGCCGATAGGATGGCCGCTCGGCCGCGCCGGCGTGGGTTCATGCCGGCTCGTGTACGGGTGGGAATGATCACCGTTCGGGAAGGCGGAGCCGCCGGCAGGCGGGTTTTGCCGCGGTGATGGGTGGGAACAAGCACGGGACGGCGGACGAACATCATGGCAAACAACCCCAGGAAAATGCAGGATCCGACCGAGGCAGCGCTGTCGGCGATCCAGGATGCGCTCAGTCTCCGGGACGGCGAACCCTCGGCTGCGGCCGGGCCGCCGCCGGCGCCTCCAGGGCCCGACCCGGTCGACAGGACCCGCGAAAACCGCCGCCGGTCGCGCCGCGATGCGGCGAGAGACCAGGAAATCTTTTTCGGCGAGCCGCCTGCGGTCGAGCCGGAAGCCGCCGAGGACGCACAGCCGCCCGCCGCCAACGACGACCGCCAGTCCGTCGGGCGCATGCTCCAGACCCTGCAGCGCCGCCCGTCGCGCCGGCCCTATGTGATCGCCGGAATTTTTGCGGTCGGCTGGATCGCGGCCGGCATCATGCTCGGCATGGCGCAGCTCGGAACCGAGCCCGTTCAGCTGATCGGCGAGAACGGCATCGCCCTGCAGCTCTACGGTTTTGCGGCCGTGCTGATCATGCCGGTCGCATTCCTGTTCCTGCTCGCGAACCTGGTCAGCCGCGCCCAGGAGCTGCGCATCATCGGCCGCTCCATGACCGATACTGCCGTGCGGTTCGCCGAGCCCGAGACCATCGCCAAGGAATCGATCGTCAGCGTCGGCCAGGCGATCCGCCGCGAAGTCGCCGCCATGGGCGACGGAGTGGAGCGCGCGCTCGCGCGCGCCGCGGAACTCGAAGCCCTGGTCCACAACGAGGTCGCGGCGCTGGAGCGCGCCTATAACGACAACGAGCTGCGCATCCGCGGCCTGATCGAGGATCTCGCCAACCAGCGCGACACCATGGTCACCCAGGCCGAGCAGGTGCGCAGCGCGATCTCCGGCGTCCACGTCGGGCTCACCCAGGACATCGGCTCGGTCAGCGAGCTGATCGCCGCCAGCGTCACCGACGCGGCCCAGCGGATCACGCGCTCGCTCGCGGAGAAGGGCGAGCACATCACGCTCGCGCTCGGACGCGCCGGCGATTCCATGATCGACGCCATCGGCGAACGCGGCGGCGATCTGCTCGAGCAGCTCAACAGCACCAGCGCCGAGGCGACGCGCACGCTCGAAAGCGCCACCGAGCGCCTGACCTCGAGCATCCACGTCAAGACCGATCACATCAGCGAGGAGTTCGGCGAGCTCGCCACCAAGCTGTCGAACCTGCTGTCCTCGCGGCTCGACCAGGTCGCGGACGGCTTCACCCATCGCACCACCGGGCTCACCGCGGGCATCGCCGAGAAGGCCCAGGACATCACCGACGCGCTGATCGAGACCGGCGGCCGCATCGCCGAGAACATCGCTACCCGCGCGGAGGACGTGAACAATACCCTGAAGGCAACGGGGGAATCGCTGGTTCTCGACCTCACCTTGCGCGGCAGCGACGTGGTTTCCAAGCTCGACGAGACCGGATCGCGGGTCACCGAGGCCATCGTGGCGCGCAGCGCCACCGTCACCGAGGCCTTCCGCGAGACCGCCGACACGCTGGCCTCCACCATCAACGTCAAAGGCGACGCCATCCAGGAGCTGCTCACCGCGCGCCTGCAGTCGTTCGAGGACGTGTTCACCCGCGGCGGCTCGGAACTCGCCGAGAAGATCTCACAGGACAGCGGCGCGCTGGGCGAGCTGATCACCCGGCATCTCACCGAGTTCGATCGCACGGTGAAGGTCTACGGCGGCGAGCTGGTGGAACGGCTCGGCTACAATTCCGCCGAGCTGACCGAGAAGATGCGCTCCCACGTCGAGAGTTTCGGCGATCGCGGCGGCGAGCTGGTGGAGCGCCTCGGCCAGCATTCGACCGAGCTGACCGAGCGGATGCACTCCCACGTCGAGAATTTCGATGACCGCGTCACCACCCGGGCGACCGAGTTCACCGCCGGGCTCGATCAGCGCATCGCGCGCGTCCAGGAGGCGCTCGACGCCCGCACGCAGACGCTCAACCAGGCGCTCGGCGATCGCGTGCTGGACATTGCCAAGACCCTGGCGGAGGGCGGCAAGGAGGTCGTCGGCGCGCTGGAGCAGCGCATCGGCGACATCGCGGCCACCATCAATGCCCGCGGCAGCAAGGTCGCCGACGCGCTCGCCGCAAAGACCGACGAGATCGACAAGACGCTCGGCGTGCGCGCCATGGAGATCGCCGGCAATCTCGATGCCCGCATCGCCCGGTTCGAGGAGCTGCTGGTCGGCCGCGTCGAGACCGTGGCGAGCCAGATCGAAGTGCGCGGCCAGGCCGTCTCCACCGCCATGACGTCGCGGTTCGAGCAGCTCAGCCACGCCATCAAGACCAACACCGGAGAAGCCGAACAGGCGCTGGCCCAATTGGCGTCCTCGACGGTCGAGGCCGTGCGCTCGAGCGCGCAGGAGGCCGAGCGCGTGCTCACGACCACGTCCGCCGCGCTCAAGCAGCAGACCGACGAGGTCGAGAGCCGGCTCGGCGCGATCTCCTCCGGCGCCGGCAACGTGCTCAAGCAGAACGCCGGCGAGGTCGAGCGCACGCTGCTGGGGGTGAGCGCCGAAGTGGTCCGCAGCATGGCGGCCAAGGCCGAGGAGCTCAACACCAGCATCAACCAGCGCGGCTTGGAGCTGGCGCATATCCTCGACGAGAAGAGCGGCAATTTCCTCATCGCGCTCGGCGGCCGCGGCCAGCAATTCGCGACCGATGTCGACCGCGTCACCAAGGAGGCGGTGCAATCGATCGAGACCAAGGGCCTGTCGTTCACCAAGACGATGCTGGACAACAGCCAGGACATCGCCCGCATCATCAACGACGCGGCCTCGACCGCTTCGGCCTCGGTCACTCGCTCGCTGGAGAATTTGCAGGCGGGCGCCAAGACCGCGACCGAGCATTCGCAGCAGACCGCCGCCGCCGCCGTCTCGGAGGTGATGGACACCCACAACATGCTGCGCAACGACACCGCGGCGCTGTTCGAGCGGCTGCGCGAGGCCAATATCCTGCTCCAGGAGGTGCTGAGCGGCGCCACCGCCAATCTCGGCGCGGTGGAGAACACGCTGTCGGGTCGCGTCAAGGAATTCGTGACCACGATGAACCAATTGGCCGACCGCAGCGGGGCGACGAGCTCCAAGGTCGAGGAACAGATCAACTCGTTCCACAACATCACCGGCAACGTGCTGCGCGAGATCACGGCGGTGGCCGAGCAGTTCGACGAGCGCGGCCGGGCGCTGGCATCCGCGGCCGAGCTTGTCGACACCAGCAATCGCCGCACCGAGCAGACGCTGGCGGAGCGGCGCAGTTCCATGGATGCGCTGGTCGGCCACCTCGACGGCAAGGCTCAGGAACTCGATCAGCGGTTGACGCGCTTCGCCACGCTGCTGAAGGATTCCTTCGAGGCCGCCGAGGGGCGCGCCCGCGAAATCGCGCAGGTGATCGCCGAATCCACCGCGGAGGGCTCCCGCGCCATCACCAGCCAGTACGAGCTGGTGCGCTCGACTTCGGAGCAGGAGCGGCAACGCACCGGCGAGGCGTTGCGCGGCCTCTATGACCAGGCGACCGGCGACACGCAGACTCTGTTCCGCCAGGTCAGCGAGCGTTTTGCCGAGATCGTGCGCGACATGAAGGGCATGGCCGGCGAGATCCAGCACGAGCTGGAAACGACCCGCGCCGAGATGCGCCGCGGCGTGCTCGAACTGCCGCAGGAAGCCGCCGAGAGCACCGCGCAGATGCGCCGGGTCATCGTCGAGCAGATCGATGCGCTGGCCGAGCTCAACCGCATCGTGGCCCGCCATGCGCACGCGATCGACACCGCCGAGCCGATGCGCCGCGGCGTGCGCGACGAAGTCGCCGCGGGCGGCGCTCGCAGCGAGCCTCGCCCCGCCGCGCGCCTCGAGGTCGTCGGCGGCGGGGGGCGCTCCGCCCCGGCGGCGCCTCCTCCGCGCAGGCCGGAAGGCCCCGCCGCGCCGCCGCCCCAGGGCAACGGCCGCAACGGCGGCAACGGCCGCGACGGCTGGATGAGCGAGCTGCTGGCCCGGGCTTCGCGCGACGAGGAGGGAGGCGGCAAGGAGCGTCCGGCCCGCCATGCGCTCGAATCGCTCGATTCGCTCTCGGTCGACATCGCCCGCATGATCGATCACGGCGCGGCCGGCGAGCTTTGGGACCGCTACAAGCGCGGCGAGCGCAACGTGTTCACCAAGCGGCTCTATACCATGCAGGGGCAGAAGACCTTCGACGAGATCCGCAAGCGCTATCGCGGCGAACGCGACTTCAAGCAGACGGTCGACCGCTACATCGGCGAGTTCGAGCGGCTGCTCGACGACGCCTCGCGCGACGACCGCGGCGCGGTGGTGGCGCGGACCTACCTGACCTCGGAGACCGGCAAGGTCTACACCATGCTGGCCCACGCCGCCGGCCGCTTCGAGTAAGGGGCGCTGCCGCGGAAACAAACAGGGCGCGCCTCGGCGCGCCTTTTTTGTAGCAGCGATCAACGCCGCGCCTCACACCACGTGGGAGGCCCAGGCGACCAGATCGGTGATGACGCGCTGGAACGCCTCGTCGAGTGCCGATACCGCGTCCGGTCCCTCGGTGGAGGCGGCGGGAACGCTGGCGCGGAACACTTTCGCGGCGAGCACGCGGCCGCCGCGGTCGGTCACGACCTTG
>VAZU01000408.1 GCA_005884745.1 Alphaproteobacteria bacterium | reverse complement strand
TGCCCTGGGTGCCCCGGGCGCCGTAGCTCGTCACGCACACGGTCTCGATGATCCGCAGGTTGAGCTCGCGCGCGACGATCGCGGCCGGCACCAAGCCGCCGCGCGTGACGCACACGACCGCCTGGAACGGGCCAGCGTCGGCGAGCCGCCAGGCGAGCGCTCGCGCGTCGCGATGGAACGCGTCCCAGGAAACCGGGAAGGCTTTTTCGGGCAGTGGCTGCGGCATGAAACACCCCTTCGCGCCTCGCCGAGCCAGGCTCAGAGCGCCTCTCTGACCTTGGCGAGCATGGTCTCGACCGCGGCCTTGGCGGCGGCGAGCCGCGCCGGATCGCGCGAGCGCACGACGATATTGGTGTTGGGGCCGCGCTTGTCGTCGAAGAACGGATAGCTGCCGATCATGGTTTCGGGATGCGCCTTGGCGATGTCGGCGAGCGGCCCGCCGATGTCGCCCTCGCGCGCGTCGGCCCGCAGCGTCTCGGCCAGCATCTTGGCGCCGGTTTTCAGCGTCGGCGCCACGAAATCGAGCATCGCCTGCATGATGGTGGGCACGCCCGCCATGACGAAGACGTTGCCGATGCGAAAGCCGGGCGCGGTCGAGACCTTGTTGCGGATGAGCTCCCCGCCCGCGGGGATCCGCGCCATCCGCATGCGCGCCTGGTTGAGCTCGGCGCCGCCGAAGCGGGCGCGCAGCAGCGCCACGGCCTCCGGATGGTGGTCGATCGACACGCCGAACGCCTTGGCGACGGCGTCCGCCGTGATGTCGTCGTGAGTCGGGCCGATGCCGCCGGTGGTGAACACGTAGCAATAGCGGGACTTCAGCGCGTTCAGCGCCTCGACGATGGCGGCTTCCTCGTCGGCGACGACGCGCACTTCTTTCAGCTCGATGCCGATCGTGGTGAGGTATTCGGCGATGTAGCCGATGTTCTTGTCCTTGGTGCGGCCGGACAGAATCTCGTCGCCGATGACGAGCAGGCCGGCCGTGACGATCTGCGCAGGCTCGCTGGTTCCGGTCATGGCCCTGTTTTTCCGCAATCGGATTTACCCGTCGTTAGCGACTTGGCTCGAAATACCGGATTTACCCGGCTAATTCCTGGCAAAGCAAGCCTCTGCCAGGGACCCGGACGTAGAGCGTGGGCATTCTTGCACCCGAGGACGTACCGTGTGGCGAGTGTTGCGGAATCGACTCGGCGAAATGAAGAACACCAAAAGGCCCTTCCGTCCGGGCGCAGTCCTCGCGGTAGCACTCGGGGTCGCGCTGGCGATGGCCGGCATCCTGGCCGCGGTCGCCTCTTCGGCTCGGAGCAGCGATGAAGTCGCGCTGCATCAGCAACGCCAATTGCTCGCCGGCGCTCTTGCCGAACGGCGGCTCCAGGCGATTCTCGAGGCGGAGAACATCGCAACTTCGAACCTTGCGGTCGAGCACATCTGGCGCGAGTTCGACCCGCGGTGGGCGCATCAAAACATCGGTCTGCGTCTCAAGGCGCTGTTCGGCGCTGCCCATGTGTTCCTGATCGACGGCTTGGACCGCTTCGTCTACGCGCTCAGCGACGCCGAGAGCATCGATCCCGCTTCCTTCGGCGACACGCTCGGTCATCTGTGGGCCGTGATCGAGGACGTGCGCGGGCGGCGAGTGCCGGGCACGGCGGACGAGCTCGAGCTTGCGACCGTCGACCCGGGATCGAACCTGCGACGGCCGACGCGCGCGGCGCGGCTGCAGACGTTTCTCGGCCGGCCGGCGATCGTTGCGGCCGTCGTCATCGCACCGGAAGACGGCGCGAGCGACATCGACCGGAAATTCTTGAGCCGGCTCGGCGTCCGGCTGGAGCTGCCGGACCTGCACATGGTGGAGGCTCCCGAAGCGGCGAACGCCTCCGGGGTCGAGCTCACGAGCGACACCGGCGAAACCATTGCCCGCTTCGCCTGGTCGCCGAGCCGCCCCGGAACCGATCTGTTGCGCGCCGTGGTGCCGTTCCTGGCCGTCACGGTCGCCTGTTTGCTGCTGCTCGCGGGCTTCGTGCTCCGGTACATGCGCCGCACCACGGCGGCGATCGCGGCGGGCGAGGACCGGCTGCGGCACCTGGCGCTCCACGATCCGCTGTCCGGGCTGCCCAACCGGACCTGCTTCGGCGAGCGACTTTCCGGCATGATCGATTCGGTGCGCCGCACCGGCTCGCCCGCCGCGGTGCTCTCGATCGACCTCGACCGCTTCAAGGACGTGAACGACACGCTCGGCCACCTCGTCGGCGACGTGCTCATCCGCGCCGTCGCGCAGCGGCTCGTGCGCGTGCTTGCCGGCGACGACCTCGTCGCCCGGCTGGGCGGGGACGAGTTCGCCGTGATCACGTCCAACGTCTGTGGCCAGGCGGCACTGCATGCCTTGGGCGCGCGCATCATCGATGCGCTGCGCGTCCCCTACAGCATCCTCGGCCACACCCTCGTGACCGGCGCCAGCATCGGCATGGCGCTGATCGAGCCGTGCTCGGCCGAAGCGGCCGATATCCTGCGCTGCGTCGACATCGCGCTCTACCGGGCGAAGAACGACGGCCGCAATCGCGCCTGCATCTACGACGCGGCCATGGACGCCGATCTGCGCCAGCGCAAGCAGCTCGAGCACGACCTGCGCCGTGCCATCGAGCGCGAGGACCTGAGCCTGGCGTTCCAGCCGATCGTCAACCCGAGCGGCGAGTGGATCACCGGCGTGGAGGCCTTGTGCCGCTGGCATCATCCGATCCGGGGCGAAGTCGAGCCGGCCAAGTTCATTCCGATCGCCGAGCACAGCGAGCTCATCGTTCCGCTCGGCGAGTGGGTGCTGCGCGAGGCCTGTCGCGAGGTCGGCGCCTGGCCCGATGTGTCGCTCGCCGTCAACGTCTCGCCGCTGCAGTTCCGCCGGCCGGATTTCGTGGAAATGGTCGAGCGCGTTCTCGGCGAAACTCGCTTCGAAGGCTCCCGGCTCGAGCTCGAGCTCACCGAAAGCACTTTGCTCGGCAACATCGAGGACACCTCGGCGGCAATGCGCCGGCTCCGAGCGCTCGGCGTGCGCCTGGTGCTGGACGACTTCGGCACCGGCTATTCGAGCCTGCTCTATTTGCGCTCCTTCCCGTTCCACAGCCTGAAGGTCGATCGCAGCTTCGTCGCCAATATCGAGAGCGCCGCCGATGCCGCGGCGATCGTCCATGCGGTCGTGAGCCTCGGCCGGGGGCTCGGCATGAAGGTCACGGCGGAGGGCGTGGAAACCGCCGAGCAGCATCTGTTCCTGCGCGCGGCCGGCGTTCATTCGCTCCAGGGCTTTCGCTTCGGCCATCCGGTGCCGCCGCAAGCCATTGCCGAGCGGATCGCACGGCAAGGCCGAACGAGGCCGCTCAGAAGCTCCGGGCTGAGTGCGCTGGCGGGCCGAGCGCGCCAGGCGCACGGCTAGTCGGACCCAGCATTAGCAAGTAGAAGGAAGCCTCGCCGACCAAAGGTCGCAGCGGGGAGGATTCGGACATGGCCGAAGTGCAGAAGGTCGCATTGGTGACCGGGGCCGGAAGCGGTGTCGGCCGGGCGGTGGCGCTGACCCTGATGAAGGCCGGCTACGCGCTGGTGCTGTCGGGCCGCCGGCCGGAGCCGCTGCAGAAGACCGCCGCGGCCGGAGA
>VAZU01000405.1:4890-6239 GCA_005884745.1 Alphaproteobacteria bacterium | reverse complement strand
GTCGGCGAACAGCGCGATGTCGTCGCCGACGCTGTTCGCGGGCCAGAAGCCGATCGCGGCCGCGGCGCCGAACGGGCGCTCGTCGACGAAGCTTTGCAGCATCGCCCGCGCGTCCTCATAAAGACCGCGCGCCGCGACGCCGTATTTCTCGTCCTCGAGAATCGCCGGAAATTTGCCCGGCAGCTCCCAGGTAGTGAAGAACGGCGACCAGTCGATGTAATCGACGAGCTCGTGCAGCGGATAATCGGCGAATAATTTGGCGCCGAGAAGGCGCGGCCGCGGCGGAGAATAGCCCGCCCAGTCGAATTTGGGCGCATTCTTCCGCGCCGCCTCGAGCGAGAGCCGATGCCGGTCCTCGTGCCGGCGCGCGTGCGCGGCGGCGATCTTCGCATATTCGGCGCGGACCTCGGCAACATAGGGCGCGCGGCTCTGCGGCGAGCGCAGCGCCGCCGCAACGCCCACCGCGCGGCTCGCGTCGGTGACATAGACCGTCTGGCCGCGCCGATAGTTCGGATGGATTTTCACCGCGGTATGCACGCGGCTGGTCGTCGCGCCGCCGATCAGGAGCGGCAGATCGAAGCCCTGGCGCTCCATCTCGGCCGCGACGTTGCACATTTCGTCAAGCGACGGCGTGATCAGGCCCGACAACCCGATCATGTCGGCGCCCTCACTCCGCGCCGTCTCCAAGATCTTGGTCGCCGGAACCATGACGCCGAGATCGATCACCTCGTAATTGTTGCATTGGAGCACGACGCCGACGATGTTCTTGCCGATGTCGTGGACATCGCCCTTGACCGTCGCCATCACGATTTTTCCGGCGGCGCTCGCCTGGTCGAGGCCCTTCTCGCGCTTCTCCTGCTCCATGAACGGCATCAGGTGCGCGACCGCCTGCTTCATCACGCGGGCCGATTTCACCACCTGCGGCAGGAACATCTTTCCGGCGCCGAACAGATCGCCCACGACGTTCATGCCGGCCATCAGCGGGCCCTCGATCACGCCGAGCGGCCGATCCGCGGCGCACCGCGCTTCCTCGGTATCCGCGACGATGAAATCGGTGATGCCGTGGACGAGCGCGTGGCCGAGCCTTTGCTCGACCGGCCCGTTTCGCCAGGAAAGATCCGGCGCTTTTCGCTCTTTCCCGCCGCTCTTGAAGCGCTCGGCGAGCGCGAGCAGCCGCTCGGTCGCGTCCTTGCGGCGGTTGAGCACCACGTCCTCGCAGGCCTCCCGCAGCTCCGCATCGAGATCATCGTAAACTGCGAGCTGCCCGGCGTTGACGATGCCCATGTCCATGCCGGCCTGGATGGCGTGGAACAGGAACACCGAGTGCATGGCCTCGCGCACCGGCTCGT
>VAZU01000405.1:0-4846 GCA_005884745.1 Alphaproteobacteria bacterium | reverse complement strand
CGCCGCCTCGATGAAGGCGACGCCATAGCCGTCGTGCTCCTCGATTCCGGTCGCGACCGCGAAGATGTTGGGATCGAAGATGATGTCTTCCGGCGGAAAGCCGACCTGATTGACCAGGATGTCGTAGGCCCGGGCGCAGATCGTCCGCTTGCGCTCGATGGTGTCGGCCTGGCCCTTTTCGTCGAACGCCATGACCACGACGGCGGCGCCGTAGCGGCGCACGATCTTCGCCTGCCGCACGAACTCCGCCTCGCCCTCCTTCATCGAGATCGAGTTCACGACCGGCTTGCCTTGCAGGCATTTCAGGCCGGCTTCGATGATGCGGAATTTCGAGGAATCGACCATCACGGGCACGCGGGCGATGTCCGATTTGCGCGCCGTTCGCCACCTGATCGCGCGCGACTTCGAGCGCCGCGGCAAGGTCGTTGTCCCGGATCAGCTTGCGGAAGCGGGCGGAGCCGGTGACGTTGGTGCGCTCCCCGATGTTCACGAAGCGAATTTCCGGCGTCAGCGTGAACGGCTCCAGCCCCGCAAGCCGCAGCAGGCGCGGCACTGCCGGGATTTGTCGCGGCGCCTTGCCGTGCACCGCGTCGGCGATGGCGCTTATGTGGGCTGGCGTGGTGCCGCAACAGCCGCCGACGACGTTGACGAGCCCCGCCGCGGCGAACTCGCCGATCAGCTCGGCCATGAATTGCGGGCTTTCGTCATAACCGCCGAATTCGTTGGGGAGCCCGGCGTTCGGATAGGCGCACACCAAGGTGTCGGCGACGCGGCTGATCTCGGCGATATGCGCGCGCATCTCTTTGGCGCCGAGCGCGCAATTGAGCCCGACCGAGAACGGCGCCGCGTGCCGCACCGAGTTCCAGAACGCCTCCGGGGTCTGTCCCGACAAGGTGCGGCCGGACAGATCGGTGATGGTGCCGGAGATCATGATGGGCAGGCGGACACCACGCTCCTCGGAAAGCTCGGCGATCGCATGGAGCGCCGCCTTGGCGTTGAGCGTGTCGAAAATGGTCTCGATCAGCAGCATGTCGACGCCGCCGTCGAGGAGCCCGCGCACCTGTTCGGCATAGGCGGTTTTGAGCTCGTCGAAGGAGATCGCGCGGAAGCCGGGCCGGTTCACGTCGGGCGAGAGCGAGGCGGTGCGGTTGGTCGGCCCCATGGCGCCGGCCACGAACCGGCAGCGGCCGTCCGCCTTGGCGGCGATCGCCGCCGCCTCGCGCGCGATCCGCGCGCCGTCGCGATTGAGCTCGTAGACGAGTTCTTGCATGCCGTAATCGGCCTGCGCGATCGCGGTCGAGGAGAAGGTATTGGTTGCGGCGATGTCGGCGCCGGCGCGGAAATAGGCGAGATGGATGTCGCGGATCGCGTCCGCCTGGGTGAGGTTGAGCAGATCGTTGTTGCCGCGCACGTCGCGCTGCCAGTCGGCAAAGCGCGCGCCGCGGTAACCCTGCTCGTCGAGCTTGAGCGCCTGGATCATGGTGCCCATGGCGCCGTCGAGCACCAGGATACGCTCGGCCGCGAGCCTCTTGAGCTCGGCCTCTAGGGGCGAGACAGTGAGCGGCGGCGACGCGACAGACATCGGGTTCAGCAACCTCGGCGCTTGCCCTCCCTCTCCCCGGAGGGGAGCGGGTCGGGGTGAAGGGGTTCGGACCGATCGAGTAGACTCAAGATCTCCCCAAAGATTGGAAGCAGAACTTTCATCCGCGGCGCCTCAGTCGCTCTTCTCCCTCTCCAGGGGAGAGGGGTGGGGTGAGGGGGTTCGGACCGATCGAGTAAATTCAAGATCGACTCCAAAACCCCGTCGATGTTCTCGTGCACCTCGTTGTTCCAAAATCTCAGCACCAGAAAGCCCATTGCTTCCAAAGTCCTCGTCCGATTTGTTTCATCGGCGGTGGCGTGCTGTCCGCCATCGACCTCGACGACCAGATGAGCGTCGGCGCAGAAGAAGTCCACGACATATCTGCCGATCGGTACTTGTCTCCTGAATTTCAAGCCATTGAGCCTTCGGTCACGCAGCCGGAGCCAGAGGATGCGCTCCGCATCAGTTTGATTCTTGCGCAACCGCCTCGCTGTCGAAACTCTGCCGCTCACGTTCATTCAAACCATTGCGCTCCATTTTCCTTCCGAACCCCCTCACCCCATCCCTCTCCCCTGCGGGGAGAGGGAGTCGCGTGCTGCATTGCCTTGCCTTACACACAGGCCTCGTGTTGCAGCAATTCAGTTCATGCCACTGCCTTCCTCACCATCGGCGCCGCGTGGGGGCGCAGGCCGAGCAGATGGCAGATCGCGTAGACGACCGCCGCGGCGATCAGCTTGCGGGTCGCCGGATCGTCGTCGAGCCCATCGAAGCGCTCGGCGAGCCAGCGCGGCACCGAGGCGCCGCAGCGTTCCGCGAACGTCTTCGCCTGCTTGAAGTTCTGCACCGGCAGGATGCCCGGCACGATCGGAATATCGATGCCGCGGGCGCGGACGCGATCGAGATAACGGAAATAATGATCGTTATCGAAGAAGAACTGCGTCATCGCGCGATCGGCCCCGGCGTCGACCTTGGCCTGCAGCATGTCGAGATCGGCTTCGACCGTCGAGCTGTCGGGATGCTTTTCCGGATAGGCCGCGACCGAGATCTCGACCGCGGCGATCTTGCGGATGCCGGCGACGAGCGCGGCCGCGTTGGCGTAGCCGCCCGGATGCGGCGCATAGCGTTCGCCCGCGCCCCCGGGCGGGTCGCCGCGCAGCGCCACGATGTGCCCCACGCCGGCTTCGCAATAGGCGCGAACGACGGCGTCGATCTCCGCACATTTTGCGGCAACGCAGGTCAGGTGCGCGGCCGGGACGAGCGCGGTCTCGGCCAGGATGCGCTTGACGGTCGCGTGGGTGCGCTCGCGCGTCGAGCCGCCGGCGCCGTAGGTCACCGACACGAAGCTCGGCGCGAGCGGCGCCAGCCGCTGGACGGACTCCCACAGCGTCTTGTCCATCTCTTCGGTCTTCGGCGGGAAGAATTCGAACGAGACGCGGATCCGGCATTGACCGGCAACGCCGGCGGAACGGCTGGCGTGGAATTGCGCTTGCTGAACCATCAGGCGACCTCGCGCGCCGGGCCCGCGAAGGCGATACGAGGATCGCGCGCAAGCCACAGCGATACGGCGATCTTGCCCTCCGACTCCGCTTCCGGCGCCAAAGTCTCCTGCAGCACCAGGTCGAGCCCCGCGGCGGTCATCCATTGCGCCACGGTCTCGGCCGCAAACCCGAGCCGCAGGTGGGCGTGCTCCTCGCGCAGGAACTCGAGGTCGTGCGGGGCGAAATCGGCCGCAGCACGCGGGCGGCCTCGCGGATGGCGCTCGCGCCGTCGTCGAGATAGTGCAGCACCTGATGCACGAGCACGACGTCGAAGGAATCCCGCGGCAGCCGCAGATCGTAGATGTCGCCCTGCCGCACGCTGCAATGCTTGAGCCCGGCCCGCTCGAGGCGCGCGCGCGCGAGCCGCAGCATGTCGGGCGAGAGGTCGATGCCGACGCCGCGGTCGATCTCGGGCCCGAACAGCTCCAGCATGCGCCCGGTTCCGGTGCCGAGATCGAGCAGCGAGCGCAGCGGGCGCTCGGCGAGCGCCGAACGGATGGCGGCTTCCACCGCGACATCGGCGACATGCAGGCGCCGGATGCGGTCCCACTCGGCGGCGTGTGCGCGGAAATAGGCTTGCGCGGCCGCGGCGCGCGCGGCGCGCACTTCGGCCAGGCGCTCGCGATCGCGGGTCACCACCGGGTCGGCCGGATCGAGCCGGCCGACCAGGGCGCGGGCGACTTCGGCGCCGCCGCCGCGCTCGGCGAGGCGAAAGAATGCCCAGGCACCCTCGCGATAGCGCTCGACGAGCCCGGCCTCGGAGAGCAGCCGCAGGTGCCGCGAGATTCGCGGCTGCGACTGGCGCAGAATCTCGGTCAGGTCCGAAACGGTAAGCTCCGTTTCGGCGAGCAGCATCAGCACCCGCAGCCGGGTCGCTTCTGCGGCCGCCCGCAACGCGCTATGGAACTCGCCGAAGGCTAAATGGCCGGGGTTCGACATGGGCTTCACGCCACCAAAGCAGACATAAAGATATCTTTATACCGTTAAGCCGAATTTTGCAAGGCCGGCATTGCGGGCGGCAAGGCCCCGGTCCCGAAGCCGGGCGCGAAGAACGAAGATCACCAGGAGAACGAGCGATGAGCCCGTCCGATATCCGGCCCGGAGAGGTCGCGGTGCCCCTGCCCGAGCATTTTGATGCGCAGCTGTATTTCATCGGCCGCATTCGCACGCCGTGGACGCGCCGGGAGGATTGCCCCAAGAACGCCCGCGAGTCCGACGCGATCTGCCGCGTCGAGGTCGATGAGCGCTGGGCGGATGCGCTGACCGACCTCGAGACCTGCAGCCATCTCTTCGTGCTCTATTGGATGGACCGCGCCCGGCGCGACCTCGTGCTGCAGGTGCCGCGGGATTACCGCGAGCCGCGCGGCACCTTTGCGCTGCGCTCGCCGGTGCGGCCCAATCCGATTGCGGCGAGCGTCGTGCGCCTGATCGAGCGCAAGCGCCGGGTGCTCCTGGTCGCCGGGCTCGATTGCCTCGACGGCACGCCGCTGCTCGATCTCAAGCCCTATTTCGCCTCGACCGACGCGGTGCCGGACGCCGTGGTCGGCTGGCATGCCCGCCGCTGATTGCGGCAGCCCCGGCCAGGACAATTCATCTCAAAAACGTGACATCTCTTCTACGGAACCTTTGAACCTCCTGTGTCGTTGTCGCGACGAATGGCCAGCCGACAGGGGGTTGCCATGTCATCGCTGCAGTCCGTGTTGGGCCGCGTTGTCGCGGCCGCGAT
>VAZU01000406.1 GCA_005884745.1 Alphaproteobacteria bacterium | reverse complement strand
AGCACTTCGTGACAGCCAGCGATGCAGCCGCGAAAATCGTTGGCGACGTCGAAGAACGCGGCGTTGCAATCGGTGACGCGGCTGTCGAGCTCGAGCAGCTCGCGGTCGACGCAGCTTGCGGATTGCGCCTTGCGGCAGCGCGCGAAGAGATCGACGGCCGTGCGCACCCACACCGACCAATGGCCGAGCAGTCCGCCGCGAAACCGCACCGACACGCGCTCGTTGCCGCGCGCGATTTCGAACGGCGTCAGGAGATCGAGCACGATGTGGTCGTCGTTTCCGGTATAGAGCGCGATGCGCTCTTCGGCCCCGGCCGCGACGACGCCGCGCACCACGTCGAGCGTGCGGTAGCGGTTGAACGGCGCGACCTTGATGGCGACGACATTGTCGATCCCGGCAAAGCGCGCCCAGAACCCGCTCGTGAGCACGATGCCGCCGACGCTCGGCTGCAGATAGAAGCCGACCAGCGGGAACTTGCGCGCGATCGTTTCGCAGTGCTCGATCAGCTCATCCTCCGAGGCGCCCTGCATCTCGGCAAGGCTGAGGAGCCCGGCGTGATAACCAAAACCGTGCGCGACCGCGGCCTCGCGCAGCGCCTGCTCGGTGCGGCCGCACAGTCCGGCGATCATCACGAGCGGCCGGTCCGTCCACTCGCGCGCGGTGTCGATGGCGAGGCGCAGCACCGGCTCGTAGAGGTCCATTTGCCGGATGGCGAATTGCGTGGTGTGCACTCCCACCGCAAGCCCGCCCGCGCCGGCATCGAGGTAATAGCGGCTGAGCGCGCGCTGCCGCGCGACGTCGAGCTTGCGCGAAGCATCGAGCGCCAATGGATGCGCGGGAATGACGGCGCCGCGGTGGAGCACGTCGAGGACTTCGCGGGGGATGTCATTCCGGTGCAAGGCGGCGGTCATTTGCTACTCTTATCAGCCGAACTCGGGGCCGGCGGCCGCGAACAGCAGCGCAGGATCGCCGAACGGCGTCGAGGTGCCGAGCGCCATCCGGGTGAACGGCCGCTCAACCTCGAAGCCGCGCCCCGACAGCATGCGCGCCAAAAATTCCCGACCGTCGAGCAGGTCGATGAACACCGGGCCGGGCGCGGCATCGAGCGCCGCCGCCAGCAGGTTCGCGGCCGAAGTTTCGTCGCGCGCGACCAGAGGACCGATCTGATCGGCGCGCAATCCGCTGCGCCGGATGACCAAGCCGTCGGCGGAGATAAACGCGCGGGTGCCCAGCCGCGCCAAGAAACTCGCGATCAGAAACGGCCGCGGGGCACCGAAAGCCTTGGCATCGAGCTCGGTCAGCATCGGCAGGTCGGCCGAGGTCGCTTGGCGAATGCCAGATGGCGCGGCGTCACGACCTTGTCCCTGCCAGCGCCGGATCGAAAACATCTCGCGGAAGCCGAGCGGCCGATAGACCGCGGCACCCGCCGGAGTGGCGTCGAGCATCGGCGTGCGATGTTGCGTTTCGAGCGTTGCAATGGCGTCCCGCAACAGCCGCGTGGCGATGCCGCGGTGGCGAAACGCCGGCGTGACGAGGACCATGGCGACATAGCCGAAGCGCGCGTAGGGCAGGATCGCCGCCGTCGCCACCAGGCGGCGGCCCGCCGCGAACACGCCGGTCACGCGGCCGTGCGCGAGAAAGACCTTCCAGTCGTCGGCCGTCTGGTTCCAGCCCGCTTCCGCGGAGAGTTCGAGCGCCGCCGGCGCATGCGCGCGCGCGAGAATTTCGGTGATCAGCGTGTCCTCAATAGAGGCCATCGCCCCAGTCGGCGACCCAATCCATCATGGCTTCGAGCGGCACGCCGGGCGGGCCGAACAAGTGGCCGGCCGTGCTGGTGTTGGTCAGCCACGCGGTCGGCGCCTCGTCGCCGGCGATGATCGGCTGTTTGCCGAGCCGCTCGCCGAACGCCCGCGCCAGGGCGCGCACCGAGACGGTTTGCGGTCCGCTGACGTTGATCGGGCTGGTCGGCACGGTGCAATGGCGCAGCGCCCGCAATGCCCGCTCGTTGGCGTCGCCCTGCCAGATCACGTTGACGTAGCCCATCGTGACGTCGACCGCCTCGCCGGCCTGCACTTTGCGGGCGACGTCGTGGAGCACGCCGTAGCGCAGATCGATCGCATAATTGAGCCGGAACAGCCGGCCGGGGGTATCGCGCCGCGCCGAGTAATAGGCGAACACGCGCTCGCGGCCGACGCACGAATTGGCGTATTCGCCGGGCGGGGTGAGCGGCGAATCTTCCCGCGAGCCGCCGG
>VAZU01000022.1 GCA_005884745.1 Alphaproteobacteria bacterium | reverse complement strand
CCCTTGCTCGACAGCGTGGCGGGATCGATGCGTCGTCAGCCCAGGCACATCTCGTAGACTCCCTGCGCGCCGATGTTGGCGGCTCCGCTTCGCAGCGCATGCGCGTGCTCGCGGAAACCTTGGGCATCGCCCCTCGCCACCGCTTGCGAGAGCTCCTCGATCATGTCCGCTGCATCGTCGATGAATTGTTGGGCGAGCTCCTCGACAAAATCATCGCCGCCCAGGGCCTTCAGGGATTCGAGCGTGCGGACGTCGAGCGCAGAGGGCCTGTGCTCGGTGACCGCTCCCGGTTTTCCGGTTTCGGCCGCTTGCGCCGATCGCGATGGGCGGGTGTGCTGCTCCGGCGAGATTGCCGCTTCGAGAGCCGGGAGCAGCCCGGCCGGTTCGATGGGTTTTGCGATGCAGGCGTCCATGCCGGCCTCCTCGCAACGCCTTTGCGTCGGCTCGTCGGCCTGCGCCACCAGCGCCACGATCGGGACGCGCGGACGCCCGGTCGACAGGAAGCGGATGAGCTTGGCCGCCTCGATCCCATTCAAGACCGGCATCTCGATGTCCATCAGCACGGCATCGAATGCGCCCTTGGCGGCCGCCTCGGCGGCGGCTTGGCCATTGTCGACGATTCGCGCTTCATGGCCGGCTTTTTCCAGGATTTTCGCGATCACCTTCTGATAGGTGACATTGGCCTCGGCGACCAGAATGGCAAGTCGGCGAACGGGTTCCGCGCTCGGCTCCTCGCTCGCATCGAGGTCGGGGAGCGCCTGCGGGTCCGCGTCGTGTGCGGCGGGGGTTCCTGCCGCGGCGGCCGTCAGGTTGGCTTGGTCGGAGGTACCGGCAACGATCGTTGCAATGGGGCCGTGCATCCGGGTCGGCGCTTCGCCGCGGTGCCGACCGGGCCGCAATCCCCGCATCAGCGCACACAGCTGGAGCGGGGGTACGATGAGGCCGCCCAGGAGACCGAGGCTCAGTCCCGGGTGCGCCGCAAAGAACTCGGTCGCGAGCGTCACCAGCGCAAAGCTCGCGACGGCGGTATCCGCGGCCGCGAGCAAGTAACGTGTCCCGAATCGAAACCCGTTGGCCGATATGGCCAGCAAATACAGCGGATAGAGCGGTAGCGCGGTCTCGCCGCCGATGTGCATGCAGTAGGACAATGCGCCGAGATCGACGAAGATGCCGGCGAGGCGGCGAGCCGCGCTCGCGCCCGGCCGCAACAGCAGATGACAGAAGATGCCCAGTGACGCCAGTTCGAAGGCAGCGAACAGCCAGACGATCGATCGCAGCAAATCGTGGTCGCCGCGCGCCTCGAGCGAGCCGGCGGTCAAGAGATAACAAGCCGCGAGCCCGCCCGCCGCCAGCCGATAAAGTGCCAGCTCATGCTCGCAATCCGGGCGGTCGCGGAGCCGCGCGGCGATCCAACCGAGCACGGGGATGCGCTGGAACGCGCTTTGCGAGCGCGAGCCGGTGCCGCAGTCGTCCGCGGCTTTCATGGGTTGCTCATGCACTGCGCACGAGCGGCGGCGCCTCGAATGCAAGCGCCAAGAACTCGCCCACGGGCAGCGTCGCAACCCTCGGCGCGCAACCGCTCCAGTTGATCCGCGGTTTCGACGCCTTCTGCGACGATGTCGAGCTCGAGGCTGTGGCCGAGGCTGACGATGGCACGGACGATGGCGGCGTCGCTCGGATCCGTCGCCAGGTCCCGGATGAAGCACTGATCGATCTTCAGCCGGTCCACCGGAAAGTTCTTGACATAGGTCAGCGACGAATACCCGGTGCCGAAATCATCGATCGAGATGCTCACGCCGAGCTCGTGAAGCCGATGCAGGTCCGCCGCGACCGCGTCGGTGTCGGCCATCACGATGCTTTCCGTGAGCTCGAGGTCGAGCCGGCGGGGGTCGAGCCCGGTTTCCGCCAGCGCCTTGGCCACCAGCAGAGGCACGCTCTGCTTGCGAAACTGCACGGCCGAAAGGTTGACGCCGACGCGCAGCGGCGGGAACCCGGCGCGCTGCCATGATTTCGCATCCCGGCAGGCCTGCCGCAGCACCCATTCGTTGATGGGGACGATCAGCCCATTCTCTTCCGCTCGTGCCAGGAACACGCCCGGACCGACGATGCCGCCCCCCGGCCGCCGCCAGCGCAGCAGCGCCTCCGCTCCGACGATGTGCCCGGTCTTCAGGTCCACCTGCGGCTGATAATACACCACGAATTGGCTGTCCTGAATCGCCTGCCGCAGCTCGGAATCGAGATGCCTCGCCTCCTGTGCGCGGCTGTGCATGTCGGCGGCGTAGAACCGCACCACGTTGCCGCCATCGGCCTTGGCGCGGTGCATCGCGAGATCGGCGTGCTTGAGCAACGCCTCGGCGTCGGCTCCGTCCGCCGGATGCAAGGTGGTTCCCACGCTGGCATTGGTGGTGATGCGCTCGCCGGCGAACTGATAGGGCTCGCAAACCGCGGCGACGATGCGTGCCGCCAGTTCCCCCGCTTCCTCGCTGCGCGTGAGACGACTCTGCAGGATCGCGAACTCGTCGCCGCCGAGGCGCGCCACGGTGTCGCCTTCGCGGGCCAGCGACTGCAGCCGTTGTGCCACCACCTTGAGGAACTTGTCGCCGAGGACGTGACCGAGCACGTCGTTGATGTTCTTGAAGCCGTCGAGATCGACGAGGTGCAGCGCGAACGGGCGGTCGCCGCGCCGGGCCCGGGCGATCTCGCGGCGCAGCCGGTCCGCGAGCAGGGCGCGATTCGGCAGGCCCGTCAGCGCATCGTGGTGGGCGGTGTGCAGCAAATGGTCCTCGGCGCGCTTTCTGTCGGTGATGTCGATCGAGCTGGTCAGCACCGCGACGACCGCATTGGCGCGGTCTCGCAGCGGCGACTTCGTCGTCAGGAATACGCGTTTGACGCCGTTGGCATCGACGATGTCTTCTTCATAGGTCGGCAGGGCCGCGCCGTTGCTGAAGACCTTGCGGTCCAGCGCCCGGCTGCGCGATCCGTGCTCCTCGCCGAACAGCATGCCGATGTCCTTGCCGAGCGCCGCGGAATGGTCGATGCCCGCCAGCGCGGTCTGGAAGGCGTTCACGAACAGGAATTTGCCACCGCGATCGGCGGCGCTGATCATGGCTGGCACCGTGTCGATCACCTGGGCGAGGCGCTCGCTCGAGTCGCGCAGCGCCTCCTCGCGGGACCGCTCGCTGTATTCGAGCTTCTGCTCGAGATTGTTGGCGCGCTTGGCGAGCAGCAGTTGCTGCTTGCGCAGCTTGAGCAAATTGCGCGCACGCGTCTGGAACTCGTGGTGATCGACCGGGCTGCTCAGGAAATCGGTGGCGCCGGCCTCCAGCGCCCGCAGGCGGAACTCGCGTTCCTCGTAGACGGTGATGACGATGACGGGCACTTCGGAGAGGTTCGGCTGCGCGCGGAACCGGCGGGTGAACTCCGCGCCGTCCATGTTGGGCATCTTGAAATCGGTGACGACGAGATCGGGCGTGTTGGTCTCGAGCCACACCAACGCGGCTTGCGGATCCGCGAAGGCGCGTACCGTGGCGCCATCCTCGATCGAAGCGGCAAGCCTCGAGAAGATCTGACGATTGGTGGCGCGATCGTCGAGGATCACGATGAGCGGCATGGCGCGGCTTTCTTCGACAGGTTCCGTTCGGACGAGCTTGGCTCGGGCGCACCGTGGAGCGGCCGAGTGCATTGGGATCGCGATCGCGGCTCGCGTCGAGAATCTAGATGATGCGCCTTAAGAAATTGGATCGGCTATTGCCTAAAATTTTAGTTAGCGGCCCCGGGAGCGCGCGTTGCGCCGCCTCGCCGGGCCGGCGGCACGCCCTCGCGCCGGAGCGGGGCGGCAATCCTCGGGCACTGCCGGCGGACGTCGGGCAGCTCTCATGCCGTCGGCCTGGTGCGCTCGGGCTCGCGCTGGCCATTGCGCGCGAAACCCACGTAAACTGCGGCGGACGCCAGCCGAGGGAGGGTTCATGGATTTCGAGCTCGGCGAAGAGCATCGGATGCTCAAGGAGCTGGTGGCGCGCTTCGTCGCCGACGCGCTCATGCCGCTCGAGCCGAAGGTACTCGAGCGCGAAAGCCGCGGCGAGGGAGCCGGACTGACGGAATCGGAGCGCAAGCCCATCGACGCCAAGGCCCGTGAGCTCGGACTGTGGGGGCTCGATGCGCCGAGCGAGTTCGGCGGCTCGGACCTGCCGGTGGAGGCCATGGTCGGGGTCCACGAGGAGCTGGGCAAGACGGTGACGCCCTACACGTTTCCGCCGGACTCGCCCAATTTGCGCATGCTGATGGTCGCCGCCAATGAAGAGCAGCGCCAAACCTATCTCGGGCCCTACGCGCGCGGCGAGACGATATCGGCGATCGGCATTTCCGAGCCCGGCGCCGGCGCCGATCCGGCTGCGATGATCACCCGCGCGGTTCGCGACGGCGACGAATGGGTGATCAACGGCCGCAAGATCTGGATCAGCCGCGCCCAGGACGCCGATTTCACCATCCTGATGGCGGTGACCGACAAGGCCAAAGGCGCGCGCGGCGGGATGTCGGCGTTCCTGGTCGACAAGGGGACGCCGGGCTTCAACGTCCTTCGCCGCATTGCGATGATCGGCGGCCACGTCACCTACGAGATCGCGCTCGAGGACTGCCGCGTTCCCGCCGGCAAGCTGTTGGGAACAGAGGGACAGGGCTTCGCACCCATGCAAATCCGCCTCTCGACCCGGCGGGTGCAGATGGCATGCTGGTGCATCGGCATTGCCCAGCGAGCGGTCGACATGATCTGCGAGCATGCCCGCCAGCGCGTGACGTTCGGCGCGCCGCTCGCCGATCGCCAGACCATCCAATGGTGGGTCGCCGACGCGGCCACGCAAATCCACGCCTGCCGGCTCATGGTCTACGATGCCGCCTGCAAGATCGATCGCGGCCGCGACGCGCGCTCCGAGGTGTCGATGATCAAGGTGTTCGCCACCGAGCTGGCCTGGGACATCATCGACAAGGCGATGCAGACGTTCGGCGCCATGGGCATGGCCAAGGAGATCCCGCTCCAATTGATGGCGAGCAAGGTGCGCTTGATGCGGATCTACGATGGTCCCTCGGAAGTGCACCGCTGGGTGATCGCCCGCAATCTGCTGGGGCGGCGGTGATGATCTGGGCGCGTCGTCCCCGCGAACGCGGGGACCTATGATCACGGACCATGCGATGTTGCGAGGTTCGTGGTCATGGGTTCCGGCTCTCGCGCCTCGCGCTCGGCCGGAATGACGGGCGGAGGGGATTCGAATCATGTTGCCGTTGAGCGGGATCAAGGTGATCGAGATCGCCCAAAATCTGGCGGGCCCGTTCGCGGGACGGATCCTCGCCAACCTGGGTGCCGACGTGGTCAAGCTCGAGCGGCCGGACGGCGGCGATGACGCGCGCTATTGGGGTGCGCTGCTCACGCCGAATGCCTCCTATGCGTTTCACGCCATGAATTACGACAAGCGCGGCTTTGCGCTGGATCTGCGTGATCCCGCGGCGATCGCCTGGCTCAAGCAATACATCGGTCGCTGCGACGTGCTGGTGCAGAACATGCGGCCGGGCGTCATGGAGGATCTCGGCCTCGACGCGCCGAGCCTGCGTACCGCGCACCCCGGGCTCGTCTATTGCTCGCTGTGGGCGTTCGGCAACAACGGGCCGATGAAGATGAAGCCCGGGTACGAGCCGATCGTGCAGGCGTTCGCCGGCATGTTCAGCATCAACGGCGCGCCCGAAGCGCCGCCGACCCGCATCGGGGTGCAGCTGCTCGATCTCGGCACCGGTATGTGGGCGGCGCTCGGCTGCGTCGCCGCGCTCTATCGCCGGCAGCTCACCGGCGAGGGCTGCGTCGTGGATACTTCGCTGTTCGAGACGGCGCTCGGCTGGCTCACGCTCGGCTTCGGCGCCTACAAGGCGTCGGGCACGCTGCCGACCCGCCATCGCACCGGATCCGGACGCATCATCGTGTTCCAGGCGTTCGAGACGAGCGACGGCGAGGTCATGGTCGCGGCCGCGAACGACCGCCTGTTCATGAAATTCGCGCATGCCATTGGACATCCGGAGTGGGAAGCCGAGCCGCGGTTCAAGACCAACGCGCTGCGGCTCGCCAACAAGGAGGAGCTGATGCCGCAGATCGAGGCGGCCATGCGCTCGAGGCGCCGGGCCGAGTGGATCGAGCGGCTGGAAGCGGCCGGCGTTCCCTGCGCGCCGATCAACACGCTGGCCGAGCTCGCCGAGGAACCGCAGACCGACGCGGTGGAAATCCTGCAGGAAGCCCCCGGGCTCGCCCAGCAATTCGTCGGGCTGCCGGTCAAGTTCGATGATGTCCGCCCGCCGATCCGGCGGCCCGCGCCGCGCATCGGGCAGCACAATGATGAGATCCTCGACGCCGCGCTTGGTACGCCTGCCGCGCCGCGACGGAGCGCTTGATCTTGATCCACGGCCAAACGATGCTGCCGACCGTCCCAACCGGGAGGTTGCCATGAACGTTGCTGCGCAATTTCGAGACCTCGGCGTGAGCCTGTCCGGCCACGTCGCCACGGTCGAGATCCGGCGGCCGCCGCACAATTATTTCGACAATGCGCTCATCCGCGCGATCGCCGAGGCCTTCGATACGCTCGACGCCGATCCGCAGTGCCGCACCATCGTGCTTGCGGCGGAGGGCAAGGCGTTCTGCGCCGGCGCGGATTTCTCCAAGCGTCTCGATACCGCAGCCGCGAGCGATGTCGGCAACGGCGAGGCCAAGCATCTCTACAAGGAAGGCACCCGGCTGTTCCGCAACAAGAAGCCGGTCGTCGCCGCCGTCCACGGCGCCGCGGTCGGGGGCGGGCTCGGCCTGGCGCTCGTTGCCGATTTTCGCGTCACCTGCCCGGAAGCGCGGTTTTCCGCCAATTTCAACCGCATGGCTTTCCATCCGGGCTTCGGATTGACCGTGACGTTGCCGCGAGTGATCGGGCCGCAGCGCGCCGCGCTGCTGTTCTACACCGGCCGGCGCATTCCCGGCGATGAGGCGGTGAAGATCGGCCTGGCGGATCTCCTGGTTGGGCAGAGCGAGGTGCGCACCGCCGCCCACGAGCTCGCGGCCGAGATCGCCCAGTCCGGTCCGCTCGCGGTGATGTCGACGCGCGAGACGCTGCGCCGCGGTTTGGCGGAGGCGGTCGAGGCCGCGACCGAGCGCGAGCTCGTCGAGCAGGAATGGCAGCGCCGGACCGCCGATTTCAAGGAAGGCGTCAAGGCGATGGCGGAGCGCCGGCTGCCGAATTTTTCGGGCCGATAACGCCGCCGCCGTTAATTGTCAGGAGCCGTCCGCGCGGCAAAATCCGCGCACGAGCAATGGGCGCCGAGATAGCGGTCGTGCAGCAGGCAAAGCCCGTCCTCGGCCCGCGCCGATCCATAGGCGGAGCTCAGACTCGCCATCCCCGCGAACGCCGCTTCGAGATATTCGGGTTCGTTGCGGAAATGCGCGCACGCGCCACACCGCTTCTTCTCCCTCCCCGCAACGGGGAGGGTCGGCGAGCCCGCAGGACGAGCCGGGGTGGGGTGATTGCCCCACCCGCCGGGCTTCGTCCGGCGATCTCCCCTGAAGGGGAGGTAGAAAGGAGCGGGGAGCCTCACCGTGCCAGATTCTCCCAATGCGAAGCGAACACGATCGCGGACAGCACGAAGCCGAGCACGACGTTGACCACGACGCCGGAGGTGAACGCCAGGAACGGCTTGGTCCCGGCCTGCGCCAAGTCTTTGACGCGCGCGGTCAGGCCGATGCTGAAGAAGCAGAAGATGAAAGCCCAGGTCCGCAGATCCTTGATCGGCGCGACCAGCGCCGGGTTCACGATCTTGTTGAAATCGGCAAGGCTGTATCCGCTCGTAGCCAAGGTGACGATGACCGACGCGATCAGGAACCCAATCACGAACTTCGGAAACCGCCGCCAGATTTCGGCCGGATCGGCCCTGCGGCCGGCGACGGTTTCCCACCGGGTGGTGGCGATGATCGCGAGCACGAAGGCCCACACACCGATCCAGACGTCGCGGCCTACCACTTTCATCAGCGTGAAGGCCCAGATCGTCTGATCGGCGGTGCCGGCGATGCCTTCGTGGCCCGCCAGGTTGCCATACGCCTCCGCGGCGGCAAACCCGGCCGCATCGGCGAATTCCGAGGTGCCGATCCATGCGCCGGCGACGCCGGCGTGGAGCTGCAGCGCCCGCGACGCGAGCGGCAGGGCGAAGATCATGACGATTGCCCACAGCACCACGATCGTGATGGCGATGGGCGCATGCTCGCGTTTGGCGCCGACCGCGCCGGCGACGGCGATTGCCGCTGAAACCCCGCATACCGCGCCGCCCGCGCCCAAGGTGGCGGCGAGCCTGCGATCGAGACCCAGGCGCACGCTGGCCCAATAGATGACGCTGAACGTGACGATCGATACGATCGCGGCCTGCAGGATCGCAACCGGGCCCGCCCACACCATCAGGGTGAGCGGCAGCGTCGCGCCGAGCAGCACGATGCCGGTCTTGATGTAGAACTCGACGCGGAATCCGGCATCGAAAAAGCGCGGCAGCCCGATCAAGTTGGAGATCACGAGCCCGAGCACGAGCGCGACCAACGGCGGCTCGAGATTGTATCGGCTCGCCTGATCCCACTGGCCGAGCGCGAAAATGGCGACCGAGAACAAGTACAGGAACGCGAACGCGGGGATGAAATCCCTGGCCTTGTGTCCGAGCGCGGTGAGCGCGACGCTGAAGATCGCCAGCCAGACGATGAATTGCGCGACATAACGTTGCGCGTTATCGGCAAAATGTGCGCCGAGCTGCGAAAGCGTCGACCATTTCGCCGGCGTGACCGCGAGCCATTTGATGCTCGACCCCGAAGCGAACAGCGCGTAGGCGACGAGCACGATGCCCAGACCGAGCCAGATGGCCCAATAATCCTCCTTGCGCCACAGCTCGCGCCAGGAGGCGATGGCACGCCCACCGAGATCCGTCTCGATTCGAGTCATCGAAATCACCTTGCGGTCGGCCGTGTCGAGCAAAGTCCTGCCGGTGCGGCGCCCGGCCGCGTACATGGAATATTCTTTCCCCAATTTGCAATACTGGCGTAAAAAAAAGAAAAAAAGCAGCTTCCTGTTCCCGAAGAGCACGAATTTTGTTTTGCAAATGCGTGCCCTGGGAAAAATCTCGTGTTCTG
>VAZU01000021.1:10870-12071 GCA_005884745.1 Alphaproteobacteria bacterium | reverse complement strand
GGTCTGCCTCACACCTCGAGCCGGAACGCCGCGCCGTCGCGAAAAATCCGGCCGGCGGGAAAATGCGCGCCGATCACGAGCGTCTGCGTGCCGGCGAGCCGCGAGAACACCTCTTCGCGCGTGCGCGTCGACTGCGCCGCGTCGAAATCCACCGTCGAAGCCCAGTCGAGGTGCGCCATCTGGCAGGGGTGGTGGAGTACATCCCCGGTGAGCAGGGCCTGCTCGCCGCCGGAGCGAAGCTCGACGCTGACGTGACCCGGGCTGTGGCCCGGCGTCGGGATCAAATTCATCTCTGCGCAGACGCGATGATCGCTTTCCACCAGATCCACCAGTCCTGCCTCGGCGACCGGTCGGATCGAATCCTCGAATACGGCGATCTGCGCCTTGCCCTCGCGCCGACCTCGCCAGTACTCGAACTCGGCGCGATGCATCAGGTAGCGCGCCTTGGGAAACGTCGGCACCCAGCGTCGGTCGACCAGCATGGTATTCCAGCCCACGTGGTCGACGTGAAGATGCGTGCACAGCACAATATCGATGCTCTCGGGCGGATAACCGGCGGCGGCGAGATCCTCAAGGAATGTCCCCTGGCGAAAATTCCACGTCGGCACGTCGCGATCCTGCTTGTCGTTGCCGAGCCCCGTGTCGACCAGAATGCGGCGCGTCGGCGTCTCGACGACGAGCGAGTGGATGCTCAGCTTGAGACGGCCGTTCTCGTCGGCGAAATGCGGATAAAGCCAATCGATTGCCCGAACTTCCTCGCGCGACGCCTGCGGCAGGATGAACCGGGTGCCGCCGACCGTCTCGAGCTCGACCACTTGGGTGACGGCGAGCGCGCCTACGTTCCATTGCATCCTGCTTCACCGATTTGCAATGTGCGCGGCCACATTGGCCGTCATGCAATATCGGGATCGGCTGGGCGTACTGCAATCAGGCGAGCGCATTATCGGCCGCCGTTGAGGTCTTCACGCGTGGCGTTACAATGAAGAGCGCGGCTCACTCCGCCGCGATCGCGACCGCCGGCGGGTTGCGCAAAGCCTCCAGCAGCGCCGCTTCGCGTTGCTTGGCTTTGTCGAGGTTCCTCTGCTTGATGTGCCCGAACCCGCGGATCTGCTCGGGCACGCGGGCGATCTCGACCGCGAGCGGATGATTGCCCGGGGTGAGCGCAGCGGCGACTTCCTCAAGGATCGCATCGTATTCGCCG
>VAZU01000021.1:0-10803 GCA_005884745.1 Alphaproteobacteria bacterium | reverse complement strand
AAGGCGCGAAAAACCCACGGGCCATAGGCCCGCTTGCGTAGCTCGCCGGTTACGGGATCGCGCGAGGCCAACAGCGGCGGCGCCAGGTGGAACTCCAGTCGGAAGTCGCCCTCGAACTGCTGGTGCAAATTGCTCAGGAAAGCGCCGTCGGTGTAGAGCCGCGCCACTTCGTATTCGTCCTTGTAGGCCATCAACTTGAACAGACTGTGCGCGGCCGCTTCGGCGAGCCCGGTTTGGGTCGGCGCGCGCGCCTGCTCCGCCGCCTCGACGGCAGCGATCACGCTCCGGTAGCGCCTGGCATAGCGCGCGCTCTGGTAGCGCGTCAGGAACTCGGCCCGCCGCGCGGCGATGTCCGACAGCGTCGGCTCGCCGGTGGGCTCGGAACGCGCCATGGCCGGCCCGGCAAGCGCCTCGACCTTGGCCCGGTCGTGGGCGGCCAGCCGACCCCAGGCGAACGTGCGCTTGTTCGTTTCGACCGCGACCCCGTTGAGCTCGATCGCGCGCTCGATCACTTCGAGCGACAGCGGGACCAATCCCTGCTGGAACGCGTAGCCGAGCATGAACAGGTTGGTGGCGATGGAATCGCCCATCAGCGCCGTGGCGATCGCCGTGCCGTCGATGAAGTCGGTGTTCTGCTCCCCGGCGGCGCGCCGCAACGCCCGCTGCATCGCCGCGGTCTCAAAATCGATGTCGGGATTGACGACGAAGGCGGCGGTCGGCGCCAGATAGCTGTTGACGATGGCGCGCGTGATCCCGTGCTCGACGCGGGAGAGCGCGGTGGGGCTCGCGGCGACCACCATGTCGCAGCCGAGCAGAAGGTCGGCGCCGCCGGCGGCGACGCGAACCGCGTGCAGATCGTCCGGCCGCGGCGCGAGGCGCACGTGGCTCATCACTGCGCCGTTCTTCTGCGACAGCCCGGTGAAATCCAGCACCGTGCAGCCCTTGCCCTCGAGATGCGCCGCCATGCCGAGCAGCGCGCCGACCGTGATCACGCCCGTGCCGCCGATGCCGGTCACGAGAATGCCGTAGGGGCCGACCAGCGGCCGTCGCCGCGGTACCGGCAGCTCCGCGAACGGGTCTTGGGCGCCGGCGACCACGGGCCTGCGCAGCTTGCGCAACGACCCGCCGTGCACCGTGACGAAGCTCGGGCAGAACCCTTTGAGGCAGGAGAAATCCTTGTTGCAGTTGGACTGGTCGATGCTGCGCTTGCGCCCGAACTCGGTCTCGACCGGCTTGACGGAGACGCAATTGGATTTTTCCGAGCAATCGCCGCAGCCCTCGCACACCGCTTCGTTGATGAAGACGCGCTTCTGCGGGTCCGGGTAAAGGCCGCGCTTGCGGCGCCGCCGCTTCTCGGCCGCGCAGGTTTGATCGTAGACGAGCACCGTGAGGCCCGGCGTCTCGCGCAGCTCGCGCTGGACGGCGTCGAGCTCGTCGCGATGGCGGATCTCGACGCGCCGCGCGAAGCCGGCATTGGCCGGATATTTCTGCGGCTCGTCGGTGACCACGACGATGCGTTTGGCGCCCTCGGCTTCGACCTGCCGGGTGATCTGCGGCACGTTGAGCTGGCCTTCCACCGGCTGGCCGCCGGTCATGGCGACGGCGTCATTGTAGAGAACTTTGTAGGTGATGTTGACGCCCGCGGCGGCGGCGGCGCGGATCGCCAATAGCCCGCTGTGCGAATAGGTGCCGTCGCCCAGATTCTGAAATACGTGCTTCTCGCTGGTGAACGGCGCCTGCCCGATCCAGTTCGCCCCCTCCCCTCCCATATGGGTGATGGTCGCGGTGTTGCGGCTGGGAACGTAGATCGCCATGGCGTGGCAGCCGATGCCGGCGAGCGCGCGGCTGCCTTCCGGTACCCGGGTCGACGTGTTGTGCGGACAGCCGGAGCAGAAGAACGGAGTGCGCTGGGTCTTGGTGGCGGCGCCTTCGAGCATCTTGTCGAAGGCGTCGAGCCGCGCGACGCGCTGCTCGAGCTCGCGGCTGTCCTCGCCGAGCTTGCGCAGCCGCGCGACGATCGCGCGCGCTACCATGCTCGGGGTGAGCTCGCCCTGGCTCGGCAGCAGCGGCGCGCCGCTCTCGTCGGTCTTGCCGACCACCGTCGGCCGGCGCGCGGCGTCCAGATTGTAGAGGATGTGGACGAGCTGCTGCTCGATGAAGCCGCGCTTCTCCTCGACCACCAGCACGTCGGTGAGGCCCTCGGCGAAGCGGCGCGCGCCGGCAGGCTCGAGCGGCCAAGTCAGGCCGACCTTGTAGAGGCGGATGCCGAGCGCCGCCGCCCTCTCGTCGATGCCGAGGTCGCTCAGCGCCTGGCGCACGTCGAGGTAGCCCTTGCCGGTCGTGATGATGCCGAGCCGCGCCTTCCGCGGGTCGATCAGGATGCGGTCGAGGCGGTTGGCCCGCGTGAAGGCGGCGACCGCTGCCATCTTCGGTCCGTGCAGGCGGCGTTCGGCCTCGAGCGGCGGATCGGGCCAGCGGATGTTGAGCCCGCCGGGCGGCATTTCGAAATCCTGCGGCAGCACGATCTCGAGCCGCGGATCGACCTCGACGGAGGTCGAGCTTTCCACCGTCTCGGCGATCGCCTTGAACCCGACCCAGCATCCGGAGAAGCGCGAGAGCGCGAAGCCGTAGAGCCCGAACTCCAGATATTCGCGAATGTTGGCGGGGTTCAGGATCGGCATCATCGCCGCCTGAAAGATCTGCTCGCTCTGGTGCGCGAGCGTCGAGGACTGGCAGCCGTGATCATCGCCGGCGAGCGCCAGCACGCCGCCGAATTTCGAGCTGCCGGTGGTGTTGCCGTGCTTGAGCGCATCGGTCGAGCGGTCGACGCCCGGTCCCTTACCGTACCAGACGGCGAACACGCCATCGACCGCGGCTCCCGGGAACATGTTGACCTGCTGGCTGCCCCACACGGCGGTCGCGGCGAGGTCTTCGTTCAGCCCGGGCTGGAAGCGGACATTGTGGGCTTCGAGGTGCCGCTTCGCCTGCCACAGCGCATTGTCGTAGACGCCGAGCGGCGAGCCGCGATAACCGGAGATGAAGCCGCCGGTATTGAGTCCGGCGTCCTTGTCGCGTTCGCGCTGCATGATCGGCAGGCGAACGAGCGCCTGCACGCCGGAGAGATAAATGCGTCCGGACCGGCGCGTGTATTTGTCGTCGAGAGTGACGGCTGGGAGTGTCATGGTCCTCTCTGCTTAAAACGTAGCCCGCATGGAGCCAAGCGGATTGCGGGACCGGCGGACCCGGATTTCGCTGCGCTCCATCCGGGCTACAGGAGACTCCAGGAGACGCCGACTCAATAAATCTCGAACAATCCGGCCGCCCCCATGCCGCCGCCGACGCACATGGTGACCACGCCGAATTTGGCGCCGCGCCGCTTGCCTTCGATCAGGATGTGGCCGGTCATGCGCGCACCCGACATGCCGTAGGGATGACCGATGGAGACGGCGCCGCCGTCGACGTTGAGGCGCTCGTTGGGAATGCCGAGGCGATCGCGGCAATACAGCACCTGGACCGCGAAGGCTTCGTTGAGCTCCCAGATGTCGATGTCGTCGATCTTGAGCCCGTGCTGCTTGAGCAGCTTCGGCACGGCAAACACCGGCCCGATGCCCATCTCGTCGGGCTCGCAGCCGGCGACCGCGATGCCCCGATAGGCGCCGAGCGGATTGAGGCCGCGGCGCTCGGCTTCCTTGGCCTCCATCAGCACGGCCGCGGAAGCGCCGTCGGAGAGCTGCGAGGCATTGCCGGCGGTGATGAATTTTCCCTCCTTGACGCGTTGGCCGTCCTTGAACACCGGCTTGAGGCCGCGCAGGTCGTCGAGCGTGGTTTGCGGACGGTTGCCCTCGTCCGCCGCGAGCGTGACCTTGCGTTCGGAGGTCTGCCCGGTGGCCTTGTCGGTCACGGTCATGACGCTCGGCAACGGCACGATCTCGGCGTCGAACCGGCCGTCGCTCTGCCCCTGGGCGGTACGTTTTTGTGACTGCAGCGAATATTCGTCCTGCGCCTCGCGGCTGACGTTGTAGCGTTCCGCCACGACCTCGGCGGTCTCGAGCATGGTCATGTAGAGGGCCGGGAGTCGCTGCACCAGCACCGGATCCTGGCCGCGCCAGCGGTTGATATGCTCGTTCTGCACCAGCGAGATGGACTCAAGCCCGCCGCCGACGGCGACATCGAGGCCGTCGACCACGATCTCCTTGGCGGCGGTGGCAATCGCCATCAGGCCCGACGCGCACTGGCGGTCGACGCTCATTCCGGCAATCGAGGTCGGCAGCCCGGCGCGCATCGCGCACTGCCGAGCGGTGTTGCCGCCGCTCGACCCCTGCTGCAAGGCGGCGCCCATGACCACATCGCCGATCTCGGCGGGATCGACCTTGGCGCGCTTCACCGCCTCGGCGATGACGTGGCCGCCCAGCTCCTGGGCTTGCGTATTGTTGAACGCGCCGCGATAGGCCTTGCCGATCGGGGTACGCGCGGTCGAGACGATGACGGCTTCGCGCATGGGTTCGCCTTGTTCGATTTGCCGGCCCGGGGGCCGTAAGCCAGGAGAAGGGGTCGGACCTCGAAGCCTATCGATAGCAGAGGGACGGCAAACGCGCTATGGCGCTCGCCGCCCCAACTCGCGCGAGGCGTCGGCTCGCGGGTCTACTCGTACTCGCCCTCGATATCCTTGCCGGTGTAGTCCTTCATCATCGCGGTCGCGATCAGCGTGATCACCGCGCACGCCAAAATGTAAACCGCGATCGCATAGCCCGAATGATACGTGGCGTATAGCCATGCCGCGATCAGCGGCGCCGGGCCTCCGGCGATCACCGAGGCGAGCTGGTAGCCCAGCGAGGCGCCGCTGTAGCGCAGCCGTCCGGTGAACGATTCCGCGATGAGCGCCGCCTGCGGGCCGTACATCATGTCGTGCGGGACGAGCGAGAGCACGATTGCGATGAAGATGAGCACCGCGGAGCCGGTGTTGAGCAACCCGAAATAGATGAAGCCGAACACGCCGACGGTCGCCGCGCCGATCAGGTACATGTTCTTGCGCCCGATCCGGTCGGAGATGTGGCCGAACAGCGGGATGGACACGAACGACAACACCGAGGCAACCAGCACGGCGGAGAGCAGGAAGCTGCGGGGGTATTTCAGCGTCTCGGTTCCGTAGCTGTAGACGTAAGTGGTGAAGATGTAGAACGGGGCCTGCTCGGCCAGTCGCACGAACGCCGAGAGAATGATCTCCTTGGGATTGCGCTTGATCACCTCCCACATCGGCTGGCGCTCGATCTTTTTCTCGTTGACGAGCTTGGTGAAGATCGGGGTCTCGAGAATGCCAAGCCGGATGTAGAGGCCGACGCCGACGAGGATGATGCTGAGAAAGAACGGAATGCGCCATCCCCAGGTAAGAAACTGATCGCCCGAGATGGCGTTGAATGCGAGGAAAGCCAAATTGGCGAGGAACAGGCCGCAGGGCACGCCGAACTGCGGCCAGGACGCGATGAAGCCGCGATGGCCCGTCGTCCTTGCCCATTCCATCGACAGCAGCACCGAGCCGCCCCACTCGCCGCCGACGCCGATGCCCTGGATGAACCGCAGGATGGTCAGGATGACCGCGCCCCAAATGCCGATGCTTGCGTAAGTCGGGACGAAGGCGACCAGGAAGGTCGCGACGCCCATCAGCATCAGCGTGGCGATCAACGTCGCCTTGCGGCCGATACGGTCGCCGTAGTGGCCGAAGATCGCGGCCCCGACCGGCCGGGCGACGAAACCGACCGCGTAGATTCCGAACGCGCTCAACGTGCCGGCCAACGGATCCTCATTCGGGAAGTACAGCTTCGCGAACACCGTGGCGGTGACGACCCCGTAAAGGAAGAAGTCGTACCACTCGATGGCGGTGCCGACGGTGCTGGCGATGACGGCGCGCCGCAGTTGAATGCTATGCTCGTGCTCGGATAGCGGGGCTCCCGCAAAGGTTCCCGTGCTCGCCATGTTTGCTCTCCTCCAATGCCGGGCATTTGCGAGCCTCGACGCCGGAACCGGATGCTTCCGGCTCTCGAGGCTCAGGTCCCAGCGGAACTGGCTTCTTGTTCCGCCGCATCGTACCCTGGCCGAGGGATCCGATCCAAGTCCCCGACCGCCAGTTCTACAGGCTTCTCGGGGTGATAGCCGGGGTCCGTCGTTTCATGCGCGGTGTGGGTAACCTCCATGCTACACGCGGCCGAATGACCCCGAAAGCGCTCGTCATGTGGACGCTGGTCGCACGCGATGGGGTACCGAGGTCCATCCCGTGAGCTCGCGATTTCATTCGCTCTACAACCACGATTTCGTCCGGCTCGCCTCTTGTGTCCCGCGGACCGAAGTCGGTGACCCGGACTTCAACTTCCTGGAGACCATGCGGCTTGCCGCGCGAGGCGATGCCGCCAAGGCGGCCCTCATGGTGTTCCCGGAGCTCGGCCTGTCCTCCTACGCCATCGAGGATCTGCTGTTCCAGGATGCGCTGCTGCGAGCGGTCGAGCGCCGGATCGGGCAATTGGTGGAGGCTTCGCAGCAGCTGTTTCCGGTGCTGATCGTCGGCGCCCCGCTGCGAACCCATGGCCAGCTCTATAACGCCGCCGTGGTGATCCACCGCGGCGAGGTACTGGGCGTGGTGCCGAAAGCCTATCTGCCGAATTACCGCGAGTTCTACGAGCGGCGGCATTTCGCCCCCGGTGCGGGAATTCACGGCCGCCGGATCAGCGTGGCGGGACGCGAGGCGCCGTTCGGCGTCGACCTCCTGTTCCGCTCCGCCGGTTCCGTCGACCTGAGCTTCCACGTCGAGATCTGCGAGGATATCTGGGTGCCGCTGCCGCCCTCGACCTCGGCGGCGCTGGCCGGGGCCGAAGTGCTGGTCAATCTTTCCGCGAGCAACATCACCATCGGCAAGGCCGAGACGCGCCGGCTCCTGTGCGCGAGCCAATCGGCGCGAACGATCGCGGCCTATATCTATTCGGCGGCGGGTCCAGGCGAGTCGACCACCGATCTCGGTTGGGACGGACACGCCGCCATCTTCGAATACGGCGAGCGTCTGGCCGAAACCGAGCGGTTCCAGAAGGACTCGGCGCTGATCCTGGCCGATGTCGATCTTGGTCGCATCCGTCAGGAACGCATGCAGGTCAACACCTTCGGCGATTGCGCCGGTCAGGAGGCGGAGCGCGTCGCGCGCTTCCGCACGATCCCGTTCGAGCTCGACGCGCCCGAGACCATCGTGCCGCTCGAGCGCGCGGTGGAGCGCTTCCCCTATGTGCCGTCCGATCCGCGCCGGCTGCGGGAAGATTGCTACGAGGCCTACAACATCCAGGTTCAGGGATTGGCCAAGCGCCTGGAGGCCACCGCGACCGAGCGCGCCGTCATCGGCCTCTCGGGCGGGCTCGATTCCACCCAGGCCGCCATCGTCGCCGCCCGCGCCATGGATCGCCTCGGCCGGCCGCGCGCGAACGTGCTGGCCTATACGTTACCGGGCTTCGCCACTTCGGAGCACACCAAGGCCAACGCCTGGGCGCTGATCCGCGCGCTGGGACTGACCGGTGCCGAGATCGACATCAGGCCCGCCGCGCGCCAGATGCTCGGCGATCTCGGCCATCCGTTCTCGCGCGGCGAGCCGGCCTACGACGTGACGTTCGAGAACGTCCAGGCGGGCCTGCGCACCGATTATCTGTTCCGGCTCGCCAACCAGAACCGCGGGCTCGTGGTCGGCACCGGCGACCTTTCCGAGCTGGCGCTCGGCTGGTGCACCTACGGGGTCGGCGATCAGGTGGCCAAGACGCTGATCCAGCACCTGATCCGCTTCGTCGCCGGATCGGGCGACGTCGACGAAGCGACGGCGCGCGTGCTCCACGCCATTCTCGAGACCGAGATCTCGCCGGAGCTGGTGCCGGCCTCGGCCGGCGTCATTCAATCGACCGAGCAGGCGATCGGTCCCTACGTGCTGCAGGATTTCAATCTCTACTACGTGACACGCTACGGCTTTCGGCCCTCGAAGATCGCGTTTCTCGCGCACCACGCCTGGAGCGACGTCGAGCGCGGTTCCTGGCCGCCCAACATCCCGGCGGCCAAACGCCGCGCCTATCCGCTCAGCGAGATCAAGCACTGGCTCGAGGTGTTCTTGTTTCGCTTCTTTGCGCTCAGTCAGTTCAAGCGCTCGGCGCTGCCCAACGGCCCGAAGATCTCGTCGGGCGGCTCGCTCTCCCCGCGCGGCGATTGGCGCGCGCCCTCCGACGGCAAGGCCGACCTGTGGCTCGCCGAGCTCGCCGAGAACGTGCCGAAGACGTAGACCCCGCAACGGACGCGCAGCGGAATCCCGGCTACGACTCCATGCGGGCCACATCTATACTATATACGCCGGCGCACATCCTGCTCCGCGGGGGACGATTACCGATGCTCGATTTCGCCACCCGGGTCCACAATCACAATTACCGGCTCGATCCGATCATCCGGTCGCTGCTCGACACCGATTTCTACAAATTCCTGATGCATCAGTTCATTTGGATGCTCTACCCGGACGTCCCCGTCACCTTCAGCCTGATCAATCGCACGCAGAAGGTGCGGCTCGCCGAGCTCATTCCGGAAGTGTCGCTGCGCGCGCAGCTCGACTACGTGCGGGACCTGCAGTTCCAAGAGAACGAGCTGATCTGGCTCGCGGGCAATCGGTTCTACGGCAGGCGGGACATCTTCCGCCCGGAGTACATCGAATATCTGCGCGGGTTCCGCCTGCCCGATTATCGGCTGGAGCGGCAGGACGGCCAATAGATCTACGCGCTCGCGGTCGTCAGCGAGCTGCGCTCGCGCGCGGCCATGGCTTCGCTCGACAAGTTCGAGTTGGACGTGCTCTACGCCCAGGCCAAGACCAAGTTGTGGGACAAGATCCAGCGCCTGCGCGACTACCCGGAGACCCGCCTGGCCGAGTTCGGCACGCGGCGGCGCCACGGCTTCCTGTGGCAGGAATGGGTGACGACCGCGCTCGCCGGCGAGCTGGGGCCGTCCTTCGTCGGCACCTCGAACGCGCACCTCGCCTTCAAGCACAGCATGGAGGCGATCGGCACCAATTCGCACGAGCTGCCGATGGTGGTCGCCTGTCTCGCCCGCGACGATGCCGAGCTCAAGGCGTCGCAATATACGGTGCTGGCCAAATGGCAGGAGGTGTACGACGGCGAGCTCCTCATCATGCTGCCGGACACCTTCGGCATGACCCAATTCCTACGCGACGCGCCGGATTGGGTGGCGGATTGGACTGGCATGCGGTTCGACAGCAAGGAGCCGTTCGCGGCAGGCGAGGAGATGATCGCCTGGTATCTGCAGCGCGGACGGGACCCGCGCAAGAAGCGCGGCATGTTCAGCGATGGGCTCGACGTGGATTCGATGATCGCGCTCTATTCGAAGTTCCACGGGCGCATGCGCGAAAGCTTCGGCTGGGGCACGCTCGCGACCAACGACTTCCGCGGCTGCCATCCGCGCGGGGCCGATACGCTCGATCCCGTCAGCCTGGTCTGCAAGGTCACGCAAGCGAACGGGCGGAGCGCGGCGAAGCTGTCCGACAATCCCGAGAAGGCGACCGGCAGCCGGGAGGAGATCGCGCGCTATCTGCGCGTGTTCGGCAAGGAGGGGCTGGTGGAGCGGCCGGTCCTGGTGTGAGGCATTATTCAATACAATGACGACTTATGTGTACTGAATCATGATGGTCGAAACACCGTCACCGCAATGGCGGTCGACGAAGCCCAGGAACGACGACAGCAACTTCCGCTCCTCTTCCAATTTGCTCGAGCGAACTCTTGCGGTGACTACCTCGGCATCGCCGCGCGCGAGGCGAATGGAGCCCTGAAATTTCTTGTGCTTCCATTCCGCTTTGGCCTGCGCCTTGCGGCCGACGCGGAAGAAAGTGCCGCGACCCTTGCCGCGAATGTCGGCTTCCTTCTTGACGAGAGCCGCGTACAGCCTGGTCCTTTGCCGCGGCGTGATCTCAACCAACTTCATCGCTGCCCCCTGTCGTTCCTTGAATCGGTGATCAGCGAATACAACAAAAAACATTGTTTGGACAGCAGGATCGCGCCGCCGCCCCGGGACGGCTCACCTCGATTCGGACAAAGACGCGATCTGCCCCCTGGTCAGGAGGGTTGCTCTTAATGATTGGTGAAGTACCGAGGCAGCTCTCGGGTGAATCTTGCGCTGCGTCATGCCCGGTCTCGGATCAAGTCCGGGGCAGGCTCTCGTGCCGGCCATCCGCGATCGCAACTCCGATCCATGGAAGGGGAGATGGCCAGGACACCCCCGGCTCCATCGGGCGCGGCGCGGCGAGTTGATGGCTCGCGGGCGAATGCCCGAGGTGCCGTTCGCGCTCAGACGCAAAAACATCCGCCTTCCGGCAGGACCGGAAGCGGACCAAACACTCGAACCGGAGAACGGCGCAGGTCGCGCCGGCTTGCTACACCGTCGGGAGGGGCCGAGACGGGGCCTTGCCTCACTGATGCGGCCCCAGAGGCCGCTCCCGACCGTGCCGTTCGTGAAAAAGCCGCTACGCCGAAGCCCGAACGCGTGCCGCGGCGATCCTGGCGGCAATCTGCCCCGGTGGTTCCATGCCCATCTCCACAGCTCGTTGGCCGCATCGGCGCTGCGGCCGACGCACTGCCTCCGCTTGGAGCAGCACCAACAGCCTGAGCAGAGGCACGGCAGCTGTCAAGCATTTGCTTCGAGCCTGCCGGTCAAAAATATTCGACACGCTGAACGCCGAGCCGGGAACAATTTTGCGCATTGCCGGACGCGGCGGCTGCCGGCAAGGCGATACCATGCAGG
>VAZU01000020.1 GCA_005884745.1 Alphaproteobacteria bacterium | reverse complement strand
TGGCATCGGCGCAGGCGCGCGCGATCGTGAGCGCGTCCATCATGTGCTCCTTTTGCCGGTGAACGCCGGGGCGCGCTTTTCCAGGAACGCGCGCACGCCCTCGGCAAAATCCGGCGTTTGTCCCGCTTCGCGCTGCAGGTCGCGCTCGAGGTCGAGCTGGGCGGCGAGGTCGTTGGTCTCCGCCGCGTCGAGCGCGCGCTTGATCAGCGCCAGCCCGACGGTCGGGCCGCGGGCGAAGTTTTCGCACAGCCGTTCAGCCTCGCCCATCAGCGCCGCGTCGTCGAGCACCTTCCAGATCAGGCCCCATCGCTCCGCCTGCTCGGCCGCAACGGGCTCCGCGAGCAGCGCCAGCGCCCGCGCCCGCGCGGCGCCGACGAGCCGCGGCAGGAACCAGGTGCCGCCGGAATCCGGCACCAAGCCGATGCGCGCGAACGCCTGCACGAAGCTCGCCGAGCGCGCCGCCAGCACGATGTCGCAGGCCAGCGCCACGTTGGCGCCGGCGCCGGCCGCGACCCCGTTCACGGCGGCAACGACCGGGAAGGGCAGCGCGCGCAATTTGCGCACCAGCGGATTGTAGAACTGCTCCAGCGCCCCGCCGAGCGCCGGCGTCTCGCCGGCGGCGAGCCGATCGGTGAGGTCCTGCCCGGCGCAAAAACCGCGGCCGGCGCCGGTGAGCAGGACTGCCCGGCAGGAGCCATCGGCTTCCGCTTCCTCGAGCGCCGCCGCAAGCGCCACGTGCATGGCTTCGTTGAACGCGTTGAGCCGCTGCGGACGATTGAGGGTGACGACCCGATAGCCCTCGCGCAGATCGACGAGGACGGGTTTCTCGTCCATGAACGATCCTCCCGATGCTTTTGGAAAATCGGCGCTTGCCTTGGTTTTCCGCGGCGAATGCAATGGCCCGCCGATGCGCTAGCTAAGGGCAGCCCAAATGGGCTGTCAACGCGGAGGCCCGCCTCGGCTGCGGCCGTTCCCGCCGCCTCGCTCGCGCCCACGGGCATCTTCCTTCCGGTGCCGATCTCGCCTATCTGTGGGGCAGCCGCGCTCCGCGGACACCCTGCCAAGAGGTCGACATGTATACCCAACTCGGACTCTATATCGACGGCGAGTGGCTCAACGGTGACAACCGCGCCGGCGAGGACGTGATCAATCCGGCGAACGAGAAGGTGCTGGCGCGCCTGCCGCATGCGAGCCCGGCCGACCTCGACCGCGCGCTCGCCGCCGCCGTGAAGGGCTTTGCGCTGTGGCGGGAGAAATCGGCCTACGAGCGCGGCCGCATCATGAAGAAAGCGGCGGACCTCCTGCGCGAGCGCGCCGAGCACGTCGCGCGCGTACTGACCCAGGAGCAGGGGAAAGTTCTCGGCGAAGCGCGCATGGAAGTGCTGACCACGGCCGACATCATCGAATGGTACGCGGAGGAGGGGAAGCGAGCGTACGGCCGCATCGTGCCGGGCCGGATCAAGGGAACCCGGCAGCTCGTCCTCCAGGAACCGGTCGGGGTCGTCACCGCGTTCACGCCGTGGAATTTTCCGACACTCACGCCCGCCCGCAAGATCGGCGGGGCGCTCGCGGCCGGATGCTCGCTGATCATCAAGGCCTCGGAAGAGACGCCCGGCAGCGCCGTGGAGTTGGTGCGCTGCTTCATCGATGCCGGCGTTCCGGCCGGCGTGCTCAACCTGGTGTTCGGCGTCCCGGCGCAGGTGTCCGAGCATCTGCTGCGCAAGGAAGAAGTGCGAAAAATCTCCTTCACCGGTTCGGTGCCGGTCGGCAAGCATCTCGCCAAGCTCGCCGCCGACGGCATGAAGCGGGCGACCATGGAGCTCGGCGGACATTCGCCGGTCGTGGTGTTCGGCGACGTCGATCCGGAGAAGACCGCGGACGTCGCGGCGGCAGGAAAATTCCGCAACGCCGGGCAGGTCTGCATCTCGCCGACGCGGTTCTTCGTGCAGGAGCCGGTTTACAGCCGCTTCCTGGCGCGGTTCGCCGAGAACGCCAAGGCGATCAAGCTCGGCGACGGCCTCGAGCCGGACACCAAGATGGGGCCGCTCGCCAATCCGCGCCGGCTCGACGCCATGGAGAATCTCGTCGCCGACGCGCGCGCGCACGGCGCGAAGATCGTGACCGGGGGCAAGCGGCACAGCAACCAGGGCTTCTTCTTCGAGCCCACCGTGGTGACCGACATCGGCGACGACGCGAAGCTGATGACGCTCGAGCCGTTCGGACCGATCGCGCCGATCGTGCCGTTCAAGAGCTTCGAGGAAGTCGTCGAGCGCGCCAATCGTTTGCCCTATGGGCTCGCGGCCTACGCGTTCACCAGCTCGACCCAGACCGCGACCGCGATCGGCGACGCGCTGCAATCGGGCATGGTCGGGGTGAACAGCATGGCGATCTCGACCCCGGAAACGCCGTTCGGCGGCGTGAAAGACAGCGGCTACGGCCACGAGGGCGGCATCGAGGGCCTCGAGGCGTACACCAACAAGAAATTCATCTCGCAGGCGTAGTTCCGCGGCGCCGTCATTCCGGGGCGCGCCGCAAGGCGCGAACCCGGAACCCATGGACACCGGCGACGCAATTTTTGCGAGCCGTGGTTATGGATCCCGGGTTCCCGGGCTTCGCCCAGGCCCCGGGATGACAAGTCTTCATATTCTTAATCGGGTCAATTCGACGTTCTCGCTGGGGGTTCTTCCGCCAGATCCCAATACGGCCGCGGACCGAAGCGTTCGGCCAGAAAATCGACGAATGCGCGCACCTTCGGCGACAGGTGACGGGAGTGCGGGTAGACCGCGTTCACGCTGATGTCCTGAGCGAGGAATTCATCGAGAACGACAATCAGCGCGCCGGCCTGTAGTTCGCTGCCGACGATGAAGGTCGGCAGACTGACCAAGCCGAGCCCTTTTAACGCCGCAGCCTTGAGCGTGTCGCCATTGTTGGCACTCAGCCGTCCTCGGACCTCGACCGGCCATGGGCGGCCGTCTGCCCTGATGAACTGCCATTCGCGCGCCTGCGCCAGGTTGCTGTAACACAGACAATCATGGGTCTTCAGGTCGTCGGGTGAGGCGGGGACACCGCGTACTTTCAGATAGGCCGGGCTTGCGCACACCGTGCGACGGATCGGTGCCAGCCTGCGCACCACCAGGCTCGAATCCGCGAGGTTGCCGATGCGGACCGCCACGTCGAAGCCTTCGTCCACGAGATCGACGAAACGGTCGTTCAGGGTCACGTCCACCTCGACCTCCGGAAAGCGGCGGAGGAAATCGGGGAGGGCGGGTGCAAGGTGCAGGAAGCCGAAGCTCATCGGGGCATTCACGCGCAATCGGCCGCGTGGCGCCGACTGCAGCTGGCTGACCGAAAGATTGGCTTCTTCCAGATCCGCCAGAATGCGCGAGGCGCGCTCGAAGTAACTTCGCCCCGCCTCGGTCAACGTCAGCGAGCGGGTGGTGCGATAAAACAATCGCGCCCCGAGTTCGGCTTCCAACGCGGCCACTTGGCGGCTGACGGAGGATTTGGACGAGCGTAGCCGCCGGGCCGCCTCCGAAAAGGATTGCGTTTCCGAGACTCTGACAAAGGCTTCGATTGTCGCAAGGCGATCCATGATTGTTGCTCCTCGGGCAACAGTGTTGTTCCGAAATAGTGGATTGTTGCAACGTTGTGTGCAAGCTAAATCAGCCTCCACGAGCCGGGCGAACGCCGCCTCGCCAATCGAATGCCAGGAGGTTCCGATGTCCGTCACCACCCTTTCCCACGCCAGGCCGATCGTTCCTGCCTTCACGTCGATCACCGATGCCCTCGCGCCCTTCGCCGAACCCCTCGTTCGCGTGGCGGCCGGGCTGCTGCTCGTTCCGCACGGCGCGCAGAAGCTGTTCGGCTGGTTCGGCGGCTACGGCATCGATGCCACCGGGCAGTTTTTCGCCGCCAAGCTTGGCCTGCCTGCGTCGCTTGCGGTGGTGGCCGGCGCCATCGAATTTTTCGGCGGATTTTTGCTCGCGGCGGGGATCGCCACCCGCGCGGTCGCCGGGCTGGTGGCTGGCCTGATGGCGGTCGCCGTCGTTCAGGTCCATCTCCCTGCGGGCTTCTTCTGGACCAGCGGCGGATACGAGTACCCGCTGCTGTGGGGCATCGTCGCGCTCTCTTTCGCAATTCGCGGCGGCGGCCGCTATTCGGTCGACGCGCTGATCGGGCGCGAAGTCTAGATCTCAAGAAGTCTAAATCTCGATCGGGCGAGCGCTGCGGCGCTCGCCCGCATTTCCGGTTACCACACCGCGATGAGCTGCGCGGTCGCCGCGCCGAGGATCACGACGAGCCACGGCGGCGCCTTCCAGAACGCGAGCAGCAGGAACGCGGCAAGGCCGACGGCGAAATCCGCGGGCTTTTGGATCGCGCTGGTCCACACCGGCGTGTAGAGCGCGGCGAGCAGCAGACCGACCACCGCGGCGTTGATCCCGGTGAGCGCCGCCTGGACGGCGGCGCGCCGGCGCAGCTCGTTCCAGAACGGCAGCGTGCCGACCAGCAGCAGGAACGAGGGGAGATAGATCGCGAGCAGACAAAGCATCCCGCCGACGAACCCGTTCGGCGGCGGCCGCATGACCGCTCCCAGATAGGCCGCGAACGTGAACAGCGGGCCCGGCACGGCTTGCGCCGCGCCGTAGCCGGCCAGAAAGGTGTCGTTGTCGACCCAGCCCGGCGGCACCACCTGCTGCTGCAGCAGCGGGAGCACGACATGGCCGCCGCCGAACACCAGCGATCCGGAGCGATAGAAGCTGTCGATCAGCTTGATCCAATGGTTTGCCGTCGCGCCGGCGACGAGCGGCAAGCCGACGAGAAGGACCGCGAACAACACCAGCGCGCCGATCGCGACGCCCCGGCTGAGCGGCACGATCAGCGGCGCGCGATCCTCGCGCGTCGCGGCCGGCAGGAGCAGCCAGCCGACCATTCCGCCGAGCACGATCACGGCGATCTGGCCCATGGTCGAGGGCAGCGCCAGCATCAGAACCGCGGCGCCGACCGCGAGGGTGGCGCGCTCGCGATCCGGCGCAAGCGTGCGCGCCATGTTCCAGACCGCCTGGGCGACGACGGCGACCGCCACGATTTTCAGCCCGTGCAACCAGGCGCCGCGGCCGGCATCCGCCCAGCTCGCGACGCCGTACTCGAACGCGATCATGGCCAGGGCCGACGGCATGGTGAAGCCGACCCAGGCGGCGAGCGCGCCCTTGAGCCCGGCGCGCAGCATGCCGATCGAAATGCCGACCTGGCTGCTCGCCGGGCCCGGCAGGAATTGGCAGAGCGCGACGAGATCGACATAGGTCGCTTCGTCGAGCCATTTGCGGCGGGCAACGAACTCGTCGCGGAAATAGCCGAGATGCGCGACCGGACCGCCGAAGCTCATGAGCCCAAGCTTCAGAAAAGCCATCAGCACCGAAAGCGCCGAACCGCGCTCTACGGCGGCTCGGTCGGCGGCTGCAAAATTCTCGTCGTTCATGCGGACGAGGCCCGGCTCAGGCGGCCTATTGCTTGGAGTCGAGCGTCGCCAACAGGGCGTCGAGCCGCTCGATCAGCGCCTGGGATTTCGCGATGGTCTCTTTGCTGTCCTGAATCTGCTTGGCCAGCTTGTCCCGTTCACGCCGTATCGACGCGAGCTGGTGTCGCGCGCTCATCAACGGCGGATCGTTTGGCGGACCGTCTGCCAAGCCGGAATCCTCTCCAGGCCCTAGTTTTGCGCGCGGTCGTCCCTGCTTTCAAGCTGGTCCGCCCGCTCATGCAACTGGTGACCGAGATTCTCCAGCAACTTGGCGATCCATCTGTCGCGGGCCTCTTTGGCCAAGCGATAGCATTCTTCCGCCTGGGTGCGAACGTGGTCGGAAAGGTATCTCACTGCCCGGTAACGCTTCCGCAGGGCGCCGGTTTGGGCCTGCCGGCAAAATCGCTCGCCGGCGCGATCCTGCGTGCTGCCCAAAGCCCGCGCGTAAGCCTAAAAATTGAGCAATCGATCGTGCCCGATAAATATGCAGACCATCGGGTGTCTGGCGAATCCGACAGACGCTTCAAGCCGTTACGGCCGGACCCGACGCTGGCACATCCCTTGCCATCCTCAAGCAAGCGCGCACCTCCGCGGTCGGTCGTGCGCGCGAGAGACGCGTCAAAACGAGGGATTTCTTTCATGCTCAACCGGATCCAGGCGGTCGCGCAGCGACCGATCGCCCGCCGTTGGCTTGCCGCCACCGCCGGGCTCGCCATGGCTTTGGCGGCGCTTCCCGCCAAGGCGCAGGACACCATCAAGGTCGGCATCCTGCACTCGTTATCCGGCACCATGGCCATCAGCGAAACCACGCTGAAGGACGTGATGCTGATGCTGATCGACGAACAGAACAAGAAGGGCGGATTGCTGGGCAAGAAGCTCGAGGCCGTGGTGGTCGACCCCGCCTCCAACTGGCCGCTGTTCGCCGAGAAGGCGCGCGAGCTCATCACCAAGGACAAGGTCGCCGCGGTGTTCGGCTGCTGGACCTCGGTGTCGCGCAAGTCGGTGCTCCCGGTGTTCAAGGAGCTCAACGGCCTGCTGTTCTATCCGGTGCAATACGAGGGCGAGGAGAGCGAGCGCAACGTGTTCTATACCGGCGCCGCGCCCAATCAGCAGGCGATCCCGGCCGTCGACTACCTGATGAAGGAGGAGAAGGTGCAGCGCTGGGTGCTGGCCGGCACCGACTACGTCTATCCGCGCACCACCAACAAGATCCTCGAGGCCTATCTCAAGCAAAAAGGCGTCAAGCCCGACGACATCATGATCAACTATACGCCGTTCGGGCATTCCGACTGGCAGACCATCGTCGCCGACGTCAAGAAATTCGGCTCGGCGGGCAAGAAAACCGCGGTAGTGTCGACCATCAACGGCGACGCCAACGTGCCGTTCTACAAGGAGCTCGGCAACCAGGGCGTCAAGGCGACCGACATCCCGGTGGTGGCGTTCTCGGTCGGCGAGGAGGAACTGGCGGGCATCGACACCAAGCCGCTGCTCGGGCATCTCGCCGCCTGGAACTATTTCGAGTCGATCGACACGCCGGTGAACAAGGAGTTCATCGACAAATGGCACGCCTTCACCAAGAACCCGAAGCGCGTGACCAACGACCCGATGGAAGCCCACGTGATCGGCTTCGCCATGTGGGTCGAGGCGGTGAAGAAGGCCGGCAGCACGGATCCCGACAAGGTCATCGACACCATCGTCGGCGTCAAGGCGCCGAACCTGACCGGCGGCACCTCCGAGATGCTGCCCAACCACCACATCACCAAGCCGGTCTACATCGGCGAGGTGCGCGCGGATGGGCAGTTCGACGTAGTCTGGAAGACCGAAGGCCTGGTCCCGGGCGACGCCTGGTCGAAATATCTCGAGGGCTCCAAGGACCTCATCGGCGACTGGAAGACCCTCAAGTGCGGCAATTACAATACCGTCACCAAGAAATGCGGCGGCGGGGTCTGACATCGAGGGCGAGTCGTGACATGATGGGAGGCGGCGCCCGCCGCCTCCCGATCTCCTCGATGCCGGGAATGCGAGAAGATGCATGTCCTTCGCGAACGTGTGATCGCGCTCGTCACCGCCCTCGGCGTGCTCGTCGCCGCGGGCGCGGGGGCGGGCGCCCGGGCGGAAAGCTTCGATGACGCGCTGGCCGGCTTTGCCGGCGATTCCTACAGCGACACCGAAAAGGCGATCGAGGCCATAGCCGCGAGCGGCAATCCGCGCGCCGCGATCGTGATCGGAGCGCTCCAGGACGCCCGGCTGTTCTTCAATGCCGGAACCAAGAAGGTTTACGTCAAGACCGAATCCGGAACCCTGCTCGACGCCGCGACGGGGGAAGCGGCCGCGGGCGAAACGATTTCCGACCTGAAGCTGGTCCGGATCAACAACCGGCTGCGGCGCGCGATCGAGGCGTCGCTCGGGTCGCTGACCTTGCTGGCGCCGGATCCGGCGAGGCGCTTCGAGGCGGCACAGGCCGTGTTTCGGTCCCGCGACGCGGCGGCGCTGCCTGCGCTCGACGCCGCGCTCGCCAAGGAAACCGATGCCGGCGTCAAGCGGGCGCTCACGGAAGCGCGTGCCGCCGTCATCCTCAACATGAGCGCAGCCAAGCAGGCGGACCAGATCGAGGCCGTCGCAATCATCCGCGCCCGCGCCGATCAGGACGCGGTGGCCTTGCTCTCCGCCTTGCCGGCCGCCGCGAGCCCGGCGGTCACGCGTGCCGCCAGGGACGCGGTGGCGGCGATCCAGAATGGGCTCGTGCTGTGGGAGGCGGCGCAGAACGCCTGGTATGGGCTCTCGCTCGGCTCGGTGCTGCTGCTCGCCGCGATCGGGCTCGCCATCACGTTCGGGGTCATGGGCGTCATCAACATGGCGCACGGCGAGATGGTCATGCTCGGCGCCTACACGACCTTCGCGGTGCAGGAGCTGATCCGCAGCAACGATCCGGCGCTGTTCGGCTATTCGCTGGCGATCGCGCTGCCACTGGCGTTCCTGGTGACCGGGACGATCGGCATCCTGATCGAGCGCACCATCATCCGGTTCCTCTATGGCCGTCCGCTCGAAACCCTGCTCGCCACCTGGGGGCTCTCGCTGATCCTGCAGCAGGCGGTGCGGACCACGTTCGGGCCCACCAATCGCGAGGTCGGCGCTCCGTCGTGGATGAGCGGAGCCTTCGAAGTCGGGCATATCACCGTGACGTACAACCGGCTGTGGATCATCTGCTTCGCGCTGGTGGTGTTCGTGGCGCTGCTCGGGCTGTTGCGTTTCACCAGGCTGGGGCTCGAAATGCGGGCGGTCACCCAGAACCGGGTAATGGCGGCCGCGATGGGAATCCGCACCAGCCGGATCGATGCGCTGACCTTCGGGCTCGGCTCCGGCATCGCCGGCATTGCCGGTGTCGCGCTCTCCCAGATCGACAACGTCAGCCCCCATCTCGGCCAGGGCTACATCATCGATTCCTTCATGCTCGTGGTGTTCGGCGGGGTGGGGAACCTGTGGGGGACGCTGGTCGGGGCGTTTTCGCTCGGCATCGCCAACAAATTCCTCGAACCCTATGCGGGCGCGGTGCTCGCCAAGATCCTGATCCTGGTGCTGATCATCCTGTTCATCCAGAAGCGTCCGCGCGGGCTGTTCGCGCTGCGCGGCCGGGCGGTCGAAGCATGACAGGCTCGCCGCTCATCCGCGCGCTCGATCGCGTGTCGATCCCGTTCCTGGGGCTGCTCGCGGCGATCGCCATCGTGGTCCCGGTCCTCAACCTGGCCATGTCGCCGCTCTCGGCCTGGTACGTGCCGACCTATCTGGTGTCGCTGTTCGGCAAATATTTCTGTTACGCGCTGCTGGCGCTCGCGATCGATCTCATCTGGGGCTATTGCGGCATCCTCTCGCTCGGGCACGGCGCGTTCTTCGCGCTCGGGGGCTATGCCATGGGCATGTACCTGATGCGGCAGATCGGCACCCGCGGGGTCTATGCCGATCCGATCCTGCCGGATTTCATGGTGTTCCTGAATTGGCCCGCGCTGCCGGTGTATTGGTACGGCTTCCAGCATTTCGCCTATGCGGCGCTGATGGTCGTGCTGGTGCCCGGCCTGCTCGCCTTCGTGTTCGGCTGGTTCGCGTTCCGCAGCCGCGTCACCGGCGTCTATCTCTCGATCATCACCCAGGCGCTGACGTTCGCGCTGATGCTCGGATTCTTCCGCAACAATTTCGGGTTCGGCGGCAACAACGGCCTCACCGACTTCAAGGACATCCTCGGCTTCAACGTGCAATCGGACGCCACGCGCGCGGCGCTGTTCGCGGCCTCCGTCGTGGCGCTGGGCATCGGCTTCTATCTCTGCCGGGTCATCGTGCGCTCGAAATTCGGCAAAGTGCTGATCGCGATCCGCGACGCCGAGGCCCGCACGCGCTTTCTCGGCTATCGGGTCGAATCCTACAAGCTCTTGGTGTTCACGGTCTCGGCGTGCATGGCCGGGATCGCCGGCGCGCTCTACGTGCCGCAGGTCGGCATCATCAATCCGAGCGAGTTCGCGCCGGCAAATTCCATCGAGGCGGTGATCTGGGTCGCGGTCGGCGGCCGCGGCACGCTGGTCGGCGCCGTGATCGGCGCGATCCTCGTCAATTACGCCAAGACCACCTTCACCAGCGGGGCTTTGGCGCCCTACTGGCTGTTCATGCTCGGCGGATTGTTCGTCGCCGTGACCCTGCTGCTGCCGCGCGGCATCGTCGGCGGCGCGCAGGATCCCGGCATCGCCCAGCCGCGGCCGGCGGAGTAGCCCATGGAGCCCCGCACCACTTCGGCGTTGCTGTATCTCAACGGCGTCACCGTCTCGTTCGACGGCTTCCGCGCGCTCGACAATCTTTCGCTCGCGATCGAGCCCGGCGAGATGCGGGCGATCATCGGCCCGAACGGCGCCGGCAAGACCACGAAGATGGATGTCGTCACCGGCAAGACTCGACCGGACGGCGGCGAAGTGTATTTCGACGGGACCTTCGACCTCACCAGCCTCGACGAGACCGAGATCGCCGAGCTCGGGGTCGGGCGCAAGTTCCAAAAACCGACCGTGTTCGACAGCCACAGCGTCGAGAACAACTTGCGGCTCGCGCTCAAAGGCGATCGCCGCGCGCGCAAGGCGCTCTCTTGGCGCGAGAGCGAGGACGAGCGGCAGCGCATCGACCGGCTGCTGGAGACCACGCAGCTCGGCGCGGTGCGCGACACCATTGCGGGCGGGCTTGCCCACGGCCAGAAGCAATGGCTCGAGATCGGCATGCTGCTGGCGCAGGATCCCAAGCTCCTGCTCGTCGACGAGCCGGTCGCCGGCATGACCGACGCCGAGACCCGGCAGACGGTCGAGCTGCTCAAGGAAATCAATCGCGACCGCACGCTGGTCGTGGTCGAGCACGACATGGCGTTCGTGCGCGAGCTCGACGTCAAGGTCACGGTCCTGCACGAAGGCTCCGTCATCGCCGAAGGCTCGATCGACCAGGTCTCGGCGAACGAACGCGTCATCGAGGTCTATCTCGGACGGTAATGCTCATGCTCGACGTCGAGACGATCGATCTTCACTACGGGGCCGCCCAGGCCTTGCGCGCCGTGTCGCTGCAGGCGGAGCCCGGCAAGGTCACCTGCGTGCTCGGCCGTAACGGCGTGGGCAAGACCAGCCTGCTGCGCGCGCTGGTCGGCCAGCATCCGGTGAGCCGCGGCAGCATCCGCTGGGAGGGTGCCGACATCACCCGGCTCAAGCCCGACGAGCGGGCGCGGCGCGGTATCGCCTATGTGCCGCAGGGCCGCGAGATCTTTCCGCTGCTCACGGTCGAGGAGAATCTGGAGACCGGCTTTGCGCCGCTCAAGCGCGACGAGCGAAGGATCCCCGACGACGTGTTCGCGCTGTTCCCGGTGCTGCGCGAGATGCTGCGCCGGCGCGGCGGCGATCTTTCCGGCGGCCAGCAGCAGCAGCTGGCGATCGGGCGCGCCATGGTGATGCAGCCGCGGCTCCTGCTGCTCGACGAGCCCACCGAAGGCATCCAGCCCTCGATCATCAAGGACATCGGCCGCGCCATTGCCTACCTGCGCAATCTCGGCCGGATCGCGATCGTGCTGGTCGAGCAATATCTCGACTTCGCCCGCGAGCTCGGCGATCATTTCGCGGTCATGGAGCGGGGCGCGATCGTCTACCGCTGCGAGCGCGGCGAGCTCGACGAAAGCGCGCTCAAACGCGCGCTCGCGCTGTAGTTATTTCTTGACACCTCCCCTCTTGTGGGGGAGGTCGGCGCGCGCAGCGCGCCGGGAGGGGGTGATGAGTTTCACGAAGTCAGCCGAGCATACCCCCCTCCCTAACCCTCCCCCACAAGGGGGGAGGGAACACGCCCGAGGATCCGGCGTGTCAGCCGCCAACGAAGCAGAGGACCGGGTGTTCGCGGCCAACCGCGCCTCGAGCCGCATCGCCGTGTCGGTCGAGGCGGGCGACGGCGCGAGCCGGCCGAAGCGCGTGCGCGAGGAGGGCTCGCTGCGCGTACGGTTTCCGGCCGCGGCGACCGACGAGCTCGAGGCGGTGCTTCTCAACACCGCGGGCGGGATTGCCGGCGGCGACGACCTCGAGATCGCGTTCTCCGCCGGTCCGGGAACCCGGTTGGCCGTGACCGGCGCAGCCGCCGAAAAGGTCTATCGCTCGCTCGGGCCGGACGCGAACCTGCGGATCAAGCTCGAGGTCGCCAGCGGCGCGACGCTGGCCTGGCTGCCCCAGGAGACGATCCTGTTCGACCGCGCCCGCATGAATCGCTCGATCGAAGTCGATCTCGCCGCGGACGCTCGGCTGATCCTTGCCGAAGCCGTGATCTTCGGACGCTCCGGGATGGGCGAGAGGGTCGAGAGCGGTCTCGTGCTCGATCGCTGGCGCGTGCGGCGCGAAAAACGGCTGCTGTTTGCGGATACGCTGCGATTGGACGGCGCCATCGCCGAAAAGCTCGCTGCACCGGCTTGCGCGGGCGGTAGGATCGCGGTCGCGAGCGTGCTGGCGATCCCCGCAGATGACGCCCTGGTGGGGTCGGTACGGGAGCAAACATTTTGCGGCGAGGTCGGGATCTCGGCCTGGAACGGTCTGGCGCTGGCGCGGCTCGTTGCCGACACCGGCGCGAAGCTGCGGCAGGATCTCGTGACCTTGCTCATGCTGCTGCGCGCGGGCCGCTTGCCGCGGCTGTGGCTCAACTGACCGCACCACCCATGAACCTCACCCCGCGCGAAAAGGACAAGC
>VAZU01000019.1 GCA_005884745.1 Alphaproteobacteria bacterium | reverse complement strand
TGATCGCCGCGGTCACGATGCCGCTGACCTATTCGATCGCCACCGGCATCGGGCTCGGCTTCATCACCTATGTGCTGGCCAAGTTTTTCGCCGGCCGGTTTTCCCAGCTCTCGCCGGCCGTGGTCGTGCTCGCGGCGCTGTTCGCGCTGAAGTTCGCGGTGTCGGGGTGAGGGCGGTGCGGCATCCATCGAATTGCCTGCGGGCGCCACGACGACTATATTTTCACTGAGATCGACGGCGCGGCGTGGAGATTTTTCGCTGATTGCGGCGCCCGCAACGGCAATCGGAGGAGCAATGCTGACGAAAGCCCGGGGAGCGATGCTGACGAAAGCCGAGATCGAGCAATATCGCGAACTCGGCTACCTGGTGGTGCCCGGCGTATTCGATGCGGAATTGCTGGCCGAGATCCGCCGCGCGGTCGACGCGATTATCGCCGATGCCGGCAAGGTGACGACCCACACCGACGTCTACGACCTCGAGGAATCCCACACGCCCGAGAAGCCCCGGGTGCGGCGCATCAAGACGCCGCACAAGCATTTCCCGTTCTTTGCCGAGCTCACGCGCAACCCGCGGATCACCGGGGTCTTGGCGCAGCTCATCGGCTCCGACCTCCGCCTGCACGGCGCCAAGCTCAACATGAAGTCCGCGGGCTACGGCGCCGCGGTCGAATGGCACCAGGATTGGGCGTTCTACCCGCACACCAATGACGACGTGCTGGCGACCGGGCTTTATCTCGACGATTGCGACATGGCGAACGGGCCGCTGCTGGTCGTTCCCGGCACCCACAAAGGCCCGGTCTACGATCACCATGCCGACGGCTATTTCGTCGGCGCCATGGCTCCCGAGATCGAGGGGCTCGACTATGCCAAAGCGGTGCCGCTGACCGGCAAGGCGGGGTCGATGACCATCCACCATGCCCGCCTCGTGCACGGCTCGGCGCTCAACACCTCCTCGAAGCCGCGCCGGCTGCTGTTGCACGAGTATACGGCGGCCGATGCCTGGCCGCTGATGGGCGTCGCCAATTTCGACGAATTCAACGGCCGCATGGTGCTGGGCAAGCCGACGATCGAGCCGCGCCTGACGGGCGTTCCGGTCCGCATGCCGCTGCCGCCGGCACCATTCCAGGGCTCGATCTACGAGAACCAGCGCGCCGCCGCCAAGCGCTTCTTCGCCAGCGCGGCGGAGTAGCGGACCGGGTGAATTCCGGTCCCTAGCCCAGCCGCAAACTCGGCGAGCTCCCTCTCCCCGCCGGGGAGAGGGTTGGGGTGAGGGGCTCACGAGCCATCGAGGGACCAAAACCCCTCACCCCGCCCCTCTCCCAACGGGAGAGGGAGCAGACCCAGCCAGCCTCTAGGATGTCTTTCGTCGTGAAGACGGCTGAGCGTGCCGCTAGCTCGCGGGCGCCGGCCGCGCCACGTCGTCGGGATGCTCGGAGGTGATATCGCCCCGGTGCGTCTCGGGCCCGATCCAGACCGCCACGGCCGTGATCAGCGACAGCACGATGATGTAGACCGCGACCCACCACGGTTTGCCGCCCGCCGCGGCGAGCAGCCATGCGGCCAGGAACGGCGCGGGGCCGCCGGCCAGGATCGAGCCCAGCTCTCGCGCAAACGCAAACCCGCCGAACCGCACGCGCGGTCCGAACAGCTCGGAATAATACGCCGCCTGCGGCCCGAACATGCCGGAGACGCCGATCGCGCTGGCGCCGATGAAGGCCAGCCAGATCAGCCACGCCGCCTTGGTCTCGCACAACAGGAAGAACGGGAACGCCCAGGCCGCCGAGAACAGCGCGGCGCCGAGATAGACCGGACGGCGTCCGACCCGATCGGAAAGCGCCGAGAACAACGGGATGGTCGCCAGCGATAAGAATTGCGAGAGGATCACGCCGAACAGCGCCTCGCTCCTGGGCAATTGCAGCTGCTGGACCACGTAGTTCAGCCCGAACACCGGGAACAGATAGCCGAGGCCGTTTTCCGCCATGCGCGAGCCGATCACGACCAGAAAGCTTCGCGGATGCCTGCGCATCGCGTCGAGCACCGGCGCTTTCAGCGGCTTTCTGCGTTCGGCGACTTCGGCGAAGACCGGCGTCTCCGCGACGCTCACCCGAATATAGAGTCCGAGCGCGACCAGGATGGCGCTGAGCAGGAACGGGATGCGCCAGCCCCATGCCAGGAAATCTTCCTTCGGCAGCAGCGTGACGAGGGCGAAGACGCCGGCGGCCAGCAGATTGCCCATGGTGACGCCGATGGGAGCCCAGCTGCCGAACAGGCCGCGCTTGCCCTCGGGCGCATATTCGACCGCGAAAATCACCGCGCCGCCGTATTCCGCGCCCGCGCCGAAGCCCTGCAGCAGCCGCAGCAGCACGAGCAGGATCGGCGCCCAGATGCCGATGCTGGCGTAGCTCGGGACGAGCCCGATCAGGAAGGTCGCGACCCCGACCAGCAAGAGCGTCACGACCAGCATCGGCTTGCGCCCGACCCGGTCGCCGAAATGGCCGAACACGAGCCCGCCGAACGGACGGGCGAAGAAGCCGACGCCGAAGGTGGCGAACGCCGCCAGCGTACCGATGCGAGGATCGAGCTTGGGAAAGAACAGCTCGTTGAACACCAGCGCGGCCGCGGTGCCGTAGATGAAGAAGTCGTACCATTCGAGCGCCGAGCCGACCGCGGAGGCCAGCATCACGCGGCCCAGCGATGATTTCTCCCGCACAACGCCGGCGCCGGTCGCTTCCGCTGTCATGGTTTCTCTCCCCGATGGTTCCGTTATTGGTTGCTGTGATCGGCCGGATGCTAGCCAGCCGCCGGGAACACGGCAAGCCGAGTTGCCCTCTTCACCTCCCCTTGCAAAGGGGAGGTCGACCGCGAAGCGGTCGGGTGGGGATCACGACCCCCTCCCGGCTCGCTGCGCGAGCCGACCTCCCCCTTTCAGGTGGAGGTGAAGCGCGGTTGCCGCGCGGGAATTACCAGACGCCCCCGGCGCATTCGCGCCGCCTGATAAAGACCATCGGGGGGAACTCATGAAAACATGGCGAGCGATCAGGAAATCCGCGTGCGGTTGCGGTGCCTCGGCTCAGCCCCCCGGGAAAGGATTGCCGAAGCGGCGCTCATAGGCGCGAATGTAGGCCTCGGGGGAGGGTTTCAGGTGACGCCGCGTCAGCGCAATCAGGTCGTCGCGGCGCGCGGCGCGCAATGCTCTGACCATTTCGACGTGGTCGCGGCGTGCACTGTCGAGCGCTTCCGGGAAGGCGTTGGCGTAGGAGCGAATGCCAAAGACTTTTTGCGCGAGACGCTCGATGGTCTCGATCAAGCACGCATTGCCGCACAGACCGAACAGAGTCTGGTGAAAATGCAGGTTGGTGTAGAATACCGTGAGCATGTCACCGGCGTCCACCGCGGCGCTGTGCTTGCTTTGCAGTTCGTCGAGCTTGGTGAGGTCGCTCGCGTCCACGGGAAGCGGAAGTATGCGCGCGGCCATGACTTCCAACTCCTCGCGAACCGCATAGATCTCCGTCACCTCCCTCGGAGTGAGATCGCGCACCATCGCGCCGCGATTGGGAATGCGCTGAATGAGCCCCTTCTTTTCCAGCTCGAACAGGGCGAGGCGAACGTCTCCTCGATGCGTGTTGAAGTGCTCGCACAGGTCCTGTTCGATCAGGCGCTCGCGCGGGTGGCGCCGGCCGAGGACGATGTCCTCCTCGAGGCTCGTCGCGACGACATGCGCGATACCCGGCTCGCGCGCGCGGGCGGGCGAGATCGTTTCCGACGCCTGCGGCTTCGCCGCGGTACCCGCAAGTCGTCGCACGCGCTTTGGTCCGGCGGTTCGGCTGACGGTCATCGGGAAATCTCGATCTTCGGTCGTGGCTGCCTGGAATCTCAGGGGTTGCGGCATGCGGTTCCAGCAAATGGCTTAGCCGAAAGGCAGATTGTATACAATATTAAAAACTTTATTGTATACGACGGCAGCCCGCGCTATGCTCGATGCTGCGCCCGTCTGCGGCGCCAAGGCCATCAACGGGAGGAACGCAATGACCACAGGACGACGGATCGGCGGCTATGCCCTCGTCGGCGCATGGGCCGCGACGCTGGCTTTCGGCGCGTTCGCAACGCGGGCAAACGCGGCGGAGACGCTCAACGTCTGTCACGGCGGGCATCCGATCATGGAAGCCAGCATCAAGATCCTGGAGAAATGGGCCAAGAAATTCGACGTCAACGTGACATCGACGACGATCGCCTATGCCATTTTCGTGCCGAAGATCACCCAGATCCTCACCACCAACAGCCCGCAGTGCGACATCGTCTGGCACAACGACGACTGGGGCCAGCTCTGGAAGCAATATCTCGTCACCACCGACGACGTCCCGGGCGTCGCCGATTTCCCCAAGCCGCCGCTCGACGCGTTCTGGAACGACGACCACAAGCTGACCGTCGTGCCGATGGTGCATACCGTGGGAACTTTTTTCTACCGGACCGATCTGGTTCCGGAGAATGAGGTGCCGAAGACCCTCGATGAGCTGGTTCAGGTCAGCGAAAAATTGCAGAAGGCCGGCAAGGTCAAATGGGGCTACGTCGGCGGCATGGCGATGAACAACACCTGGTTCAGCCTGTGGTGGTCGATGTGGAACAATCAATGCGACATACTCAAGCCGATCTACGCGCGCACGGTCAAGGAATGGGCGGCAGATAACTGGACGCCAATCATCGATCAGCCCTGCCATCAGGAGATCGTCGAATATTGGTGGGACGCCCTGCACAAGAACAAGATCAGCCCCGAGGCGATGACGACCTACGGCCGCAATGAGGCCAACGCCATCTTCGAGGCCGGCGACGCCGCCTTCACGGTGGCCGACTCGACGTTCTATGGCGAGTTCAGCGACAAGAACAAATCGCTCGTCGCCGGCAAGGTCGGGATGGCGAAATTCCCGTACGGTCCGCGCCGCCAGCAGCCGATCTCATGGGACGACATCTGGGGCTGGGCCGTTCCCAAGGCGGTCTCGCCCGAGCATCAGAAGCTCGCCAAGCAATTGCTCGGCGCGATGCTGACCGACACCGACGGCCAGATCGGCATGTGGGACGCGACCGGCGGGCCGCCGCCGAGCGTCAAGGCGTTCGAGGTGCTGCAGCAGAAAGACCAGGTGTTCCGCAACCTGCAGAAGGCTGTGTTCGAAGGCGAGCACGTGCACTCGGCGTACTATTTCACCAACTGGCCGCAGCTCCACAAGGCCTATTCCGACGTGGCCATCAAGGCGCTGACCGGATCGCGGGAGGCCATTCCTCAGGTGCTCAAGGACGGGGTGAAGACGCTCCACGACGTGGCGATCGCTCAATAGCCCGATGGCCCGTCCGGCGCGGGAGGTTGTCGCGTCAACGGCAGGCGGCGCTGCGCGGCGCCGCCTGACCGCGCTCGGCGAGAAGGAGCGCTTCATGCTGCTCCTGATCGCCCCCGCGGCGGCGGTGCTCGTGCTGTTCCAGGTGGTGCCGATCGTGATCGGCGCCAACGCCAGCTTCCGCGACTGGCAGCTCTACAATCCGAAGGAGACCTGGATCGGCTTTCAGCACTACGCCTCGATCCTGAGCGATCCGGTCTTCCTCTGGGTGGTGCTGCCCAACACCTTCCTGCTGATGTTCGCGACCGTGGCAATTTCGCTCGTGCTCGGGATGGCGCTGGCGCACCTGCTCAACTGGAGCTTTCCCGGGCACCGCCTGGTGCAGACCGTGATCCTGCTGCCGCAGATGATCGCGCCGGTGATCGCCGCGACCTCGATGCGCTGGACCTTCAACGATCAGTTCGGGGTCGTCGCCGCGTTCCTGCGCCAGGTGGGGTTCGGCCAGATGTCGTGGCTCGCCGAGCGCTGGCCGAGCTTTCTCATCGTCATCTTCACCGACGCGTGGATCTGGACGCCGTGGTTCGCGCTGATCCTGCTGGCGGCGCTGAAAAGCCTGCCGCGCGAGCCGTTCGAGGCGGCGCAGATCGACGCCGCCGGGCGCTGGCGCACGTTCACGCACGTCACCTTGCCGATGCTGCGCCCGGTGATCGGCGTATGCGTGCTGATCCGCTCGATCGACGCGTTCCGCACCTTCGATCAGGTCTGGGTGATCACCGGCGGCGGTCCCGCCCGCTCGACCGAGGTGTTCAGCATCTATGCCTATGTCGAGACCTTCCTGAATCTCGATTTCGGCCGCGGTTCCGCCGCCGCGATCATCGGCGCCCTGATCATCCTCGTCGTCGCCTGGCTCATGTACCGGACGATCGACCGGCTGACGAACATCTCGCGATGACCCCCGCAAGTGCAGCGATCGAGCCACGCCCGGGGCGCCGGATCACAGATGCGCTCGCGCCCGGCGGCCGCATGGCGCTCCTGGTGCTGATCTTCGCCGCCATCTTTCTGATGTTTCTCGGCCCCGTCGTCATCATGGTGGTCACGTCGCTGCGACCCGGCTGGGCGGTCTATTACATCTATCGCGGCACCGCCTTCACCGTGCAGAACTATCTCGAGGTGTTCGCCAGGCCCGCCGTGGTGCACGCGTTCGTCAACAGCTTCATCCTGGCGACGCTCGCCACCTTGTTCTCGCTCGGGGTCACCATCACCAGCGGCTACATGCTGTCGCGCTTCCGGGGTCCCATTCCGCGCGGCTGGTTCGGGACCATCTATTTGTTCCGGACCGTTCCCTACATTTCCTGGGTGCTGCCGCTCTATCTGGTCGATTATTACCTCGGCATCTACGACACCTATGTCGGCATCCTGCTGCCGCATATCGCGGTGCATATCTGCTTCTTCTCCTGGATCATGA
>VAZU01000407.1 GCA_005884745.1 Alphaproteobacteria bacterium | reverse complement strand
CCGCCGCCGGCAGGATGACGAGGAACATCTCCTCGGCGCGGCCGAGGCGATGCACGCGCGCGACCTTGCGCAGCACGCGCGGGACCCGGTCGAGCCCGTTGAGCGTGGCGATCATCATGGCGGCGACCGCGAACGCGAAGCCGATGGCGATCAGCGGCCAGCGATTGAGCCCGAGCATCGCGATCAGCAGCGGATAGAACACGAAGAACGGCACCGCGTAATACGAGGCCAGCAGCGGGTCGGCGAGCCGGCGCAGCCGCGGCAGCCGGTGGATCGCGACCCCGGCGAGGCATCCGATCGATACCGCCAGCGCGAAAGCGATCGCCACGTTGGCGAAGGTCTGCGTCATCGGCGCGTTGAGCTCGCCGGCTTCGAGCATGATCCCCAGATGCGCGGCCATCTCGCTCGGCGGGATCATGGTCAATCTCCCGATCACGCCGGCCCTCGTGAGCAGCTCGAGGAGAGCGACGCCGCCGAGAATGACGGCAAGCTGCGCGCGCGCGACCTTGCTCATGATACGCTTCCGGCGGGCTCGGCCTCGGTGCGGCCGAGCGCGCGCAGCGATTCGCCGCGCAGCCTCGACCACACGTGAGCGGTGAGCTTGCCGAACGCCTCCTCGGCGACGATCGCGGACGAGCGCGAGGCGGGCCAGCCGGTCTCGATCAGCTCGATGAAGCGCCCCGGTCGCGCCGACATCACGCCGACCCGGTCCGCCAGCATCACGGCTTCGTCGATCGCGTGGGTGATCAGCAGCACGGTCGCGTGCGTCTCGCGCCACAGCCGCAGCAGCTCGTCGCCCATCAGCAGCCGGGTCTGCTGGTCGAGCGCGCCGAACGGCTCGTCGAGCAAAATGAGCCGCGGCTGCAGCACCAGGGTGCGCGCGATGCACACGCGCTGGCGCATTCCGCCGGAGAGCTGCGCCGGATAGGCGCGGGCGAATGCCTGAAGCCCCATGAAGGCGATCGCGTAGGTGACGCGGGCGCGAATCTCGGCGGCCGCGACGCCGGCGCGGCGCAAGCCGAACGCGATGTTGTCCCATACGTTGAGCCACGGGAAGCTCGCATCCTCCTGGAACACGACGCCCACCCCGGCGGGGACCTCATCGCCGACAGGCTTGCCCTCGAAGCTGACGGTTCCGTCGGTCGGAGCCGTCAGGCCGGCGAGCGTCTCGAGCAGCGTGGTCTTGCCGCAACCGGACGGGCCCACGATGGTGACGAATTCGCCGGCGCCAAGATCGAGATCGAGCGGCCCGAGCGCATGGACGCGGCCGTTGCCGGATTCGAAGACCTTGGTGACCCCGCTCAGCCGCGCGCGCACCTCCGCCATGCCGGCCGCCGGCCTTCAATGGGTCCGGGCCTGCAGATCCTGCGGCAGGAAGCTCACGTCGGTGACTTTCTGCCAGTCGATCGGCTCCTTGAGCTTGCCGACGATCTTCAAGCCTTCGACCATGCGATCCATCGCGGCGTAATTCAGCGCGCCTTCGCTCCAGTATTTGATGTCGAGAAAATGCCTGAATACCTCGCGGGTGAGCGCCGGGTCGATGTTGTAGGTCTGGGCGACGATATCGGCCGCCTCGGCGGGATGCGCCTCGATGTATTTCACGCCTTCGCGGCGGCCCTCGATGATCGCCCGGATCTTCTCGGGGCCGGCCTTGGCAAGCTCGTCGGTGACGATGCCGACCGTCTGCGTCATGTCGGGCGGCAGCACGTCCTTGGTCCAGAACACCGGCTTGACCTTGGATCTTTCCTGCGACCACACCGGCTCGCCGGTCATGCCGGCGTCGATCGCGCCGCTGAGCACCGCCGTGAGATTGGCGCCGATGCCGCCGGCCCTGGGCCTTCATCGCCATCAGGATGAGCATGTTGGTGACGGAGCCCGGCGAGGTGTAGCCGATCTTCTTGCCGACGATGTCCTGAATGGAATTCAGCGGCGAATCCGGCCTGGCGATCCACAGGATGTCGGCGATGCTCTCGGCCCCCGCGCACACGATTTTCAGCGGCTGGCCCGCCCGGATCGCCTCGATCGCCGCCGGGAGCGCGACCTCGCCATAGGGCAAATCGCCCGCAAGCGTATTGCGCACCGAGGTGCCGCCGCCGGTCGAGGTCAAGACCCCGGTGATGTCGACGCCGCGCTGCTTGAAGAAGCCTTTCTGCATCGCGACCGCGTAGGGCGCGCCATAGAAGGCCGCGCCCCAATGGGTCACCGTGATGGTCTCGGCAGCCGCGCCGTGCGCAAGCCCCAACGCGATGAGCGCGGCGGCAGTCGCCCGCCAGCCGATCGACGAAGCCGGTTTCATGTCTGTTCCTCCCGCGCGCAACAGCCGACCTCGGCTGGCCTCGTTCTTCGCGCCAGCTTACCACGCTCTCGCCCGGCGAAAAGGCAGGCGGGGCCGGCGGCCGGCGGGTCGCCAGGACGGATCACCTTTGACTCCGAGCGAGCCGGGATTGGCTCCCTCCCCCCAGCCGAACTCGGGTGTTCCCGAGTTCGGCCATGATAATTGGTCCAAATCGGAAACATCCGAAGTGGACATGGGGGAGGGATGGGGAGGGGGTGTTTGTTTGATACTGCGGACCTGACACCCCCCTCCCGGCTCGCGCGCTAGACGCGCGCAAGCCGGCCTCCCCCACAAGGGGGGAGGCAACCGGAGCGAGCTGCTAGCCAGATGCGATTGCCGCGA
>VAZU01000018.1 GCA_005884745.1 Alphaproteobacteria bacterium | reverse complement strand
CGGCCATTTGGTCCAAATGCCGAGCCTCAGGCCTTCAAATCTGTGATCCGCATGATTGCGACCACCCGGCCGTCATTGGCTGAGTGCTCTTTTGTGTCCTTGTTGCAGGTCCAGACGAAGTCCTTTTTGGCCGTAAAGGTCTTGCCGTCTTGCACGACCCGAAGTTCTCCCTCGGTGACTTGACAGACCATAGCGTTCATCATCACTTGATTTTCGGGAGTCTTCGAACCCGGTTGAATGATGATGTCACGCAGCGAGACAGTCTTGAAGCCGGGGATTATGGATGGTCCCTCGCCATAGACACGGTTCACGACACCCGGCGCCACTGTCGTGTCCTTATAGTTCGTGGTTTGCGCAGCGGCAGGCTTCACCATAGCGGCCGACGCGGCTGCCAATCCAATTGCCAATGCTGATCTTCGATCGACCTGAGTCATCGCTCTCCTCCTGATTATCTATAAGGTTCAGCACGCGCACCACAGCTGGCGGCGGACGGCATGCAGGTACTGATGGGCACCCGCGAGAACGCAGCTCTATTTGGGTTGCTATTGTGCCTGCCGACGGCACCAACGCTGCCGTTAAGTTCTCAGGACACCGGCACGTCCGGCTGGCAGCTCGTGGATAAAGCTACACTACTTGCCCGCATAGGCAAAGGGGGCGGCCCGATGTCTCTTGCTGGCACATCGCTGACCTACCAAGACGTCCGCTATTTGGCCGCTTTCGGGGGCAAAGCGGACACAGCCGGCGATGGCCGAGCAATCGCGATTTATGCTTACATGCCCTGGCGCGCCCGCAAAAAAACGGGGCGCCGAAGCGCCCCGCTCGTCACCCCGCCGCAACGGAACTCAGGCCGAATAATACATCTCGAACTCGACCGGATGCGGGGTGTGCTCGAACCGGATCACTTCCTGCATCTTGAGCTCGATGTACATCTCGATGAAATCGTCGTCGAATACCCCGCCGGCTTTGAGGAACTCGCGGTCCTTGTCGAGATAGCCGAGCGCCTCGCGCAGCGACCCGCACACCGTGGGGATCTTCTTGAGCTCGCGCGGCGGCAGGTCGTAGAGGTCCTTGTCGATCGCCGGGCCGGGATCGAGCTTGTGCTTGATGCCGTCGAGACCCGCCATCAGCATCGCCGCGAACGCCAGATACGGATTGGCGAGCGGATCGGGATAGCGCACCTCGACGCGCTTGCCCTTGGGCGAGGAGGCGAGCGGAATGCGGCACCCGGCCGAGCGGTTGCGCACCGAATAGGCCAGCAGCACCGGCGCCTCGAACCCCGGCACCAGCCGCTTGTAGGAGTTCGTGGTCGGATTGGTGAAGGCGTTGATCGTGCGCGCGTGCTTGAGGATGCCGGCGATGTATTGCAGGGCGGTGTCGGACAGATCCGCGTATTTGTTGCCCGCGAACGTCGGCTTGCCGCCCTTCCAGATCGACTGGTGGCAGTGCATGCCGGAGCCGTTGTCGCCGTAGACCGGTTTGGGCATGAAGGTCGCGGTCTTGCCGTAGATGTTGGCGACCTGGTGGACGCAGTATTTGTAGATCTGCATCTGGTCGGCCATGCGCACCATGGGGGCGAACTGGAAGCCCAGCTCGTGCTGGGCGGAGCCGACCTCGTGGTGGTGCTTCTCGACCTTGCAGCCCATCCGCGCCATGGCGCCGAGCATCTCCGAGCGCATGTCCTGGGCGGAATCCAGCGGCGGCACCGGGAAATAGCCCTTCTTGGTGCCGATGTGGTGGCCGAGATTGCCGCCCTCGTATTCGGTGTCGGTGTTGCTCGGCAGCTCGACCGAATCCAGCCGGTAGCCGGTGTTGTAGGGATCGGCCCGGTAGCGCACGTCGTCGAACACGAAGAACTCGGCCTCCGGGCCGAAATGGACCGTGTCGCCGACCCCCATCGACTTGACCAGGCCCGCGGCCTTGCGGGCGATGCTGCGCGGATCGCGGTTATACGGCTCGCCGGTCATCGGCTCGAGCGTGTCGCACACCAGCACCAGCGTCGTCTCCGCGTAGAACGGATCGATGCAGGCCGACGCCGGGTCGGGCATCAACGTCATGTCCGACTCGTGGATCGCCTTCCAGCCCGCGATCGAGGAGCCGTCGAACATGATGCCTTCCGCAAACGTGTCGTCCTCCACCGTGGAAATATCCACGGTGACGTGCTGCCACTTGCCGCGCGGGTCGGTGAAACGGAAATCGCAGTATTTCACGTCGTTGTCCTTGATCAGCTTCAGGACATCCTTGGCCGTCGTCATCGCATGCTTCCCTTCTTGAAAAACCAGAACCGGCTCGAATCGGATCAGATCGCATCCAGGCCGGATTCGCCGGTGCGGATCCGGATCGCTTCCTCGATAGGGGATACGAAGATCTTCCCATCCCCGATCCGCCCGGTCTGGGCGGCCCGGCGGATCGCCTCGATGGCCTTTTCGACCATGTCATCGCCGAGCACAATCTCGATCTTCACCTTGGGCAGAAAATCCACGACGTATTCCGCCCCGCGATAAAGCTCGGTGTGCCCCTTTTGCCGGCCGAAGCCCTTGGCTTCCGTGACCGTGATGCCCTGAAGCCCCATTTCCTGCAGCGCTTCCTTCACCTCGTCGAGTTTGAATGGCTTGATGATGGCCTCGACTTTTTTCATGCGCCTCGTCCCTGTCGTTCGAGGCGCATTGCGCCCATGGATCGCCGGGAGGGGTTAGCACGACCTGTGCCAAGGGGCCGGAAGCTTCGGAAACAGCTTCAATCTCAGCGCCTTGACGGCGGTTCCGGCTGCTTTTGTTCCACCCGGCGGCGCAGGAGCGCCCAGCAAATGGGCAATTTGATGAATTTGTGGGCGAAGCACTTCCTGCCGATCTCGACGATTTCGCGCCCGCCCGCTCCCGGCGACGAATTGCCGCTGTGCTAGGGTCGCGGTTCAAAAAATTCGGCCCCGGCGCCCCGGCGATGATCGAGCTCCTGAGCAACGAGGAAATGGCGGAAGCCGATCGGCTCACGATCGCCGCCGGCACGCCCGGGATTTTTCTCATGGAGAATGCGGGGCGCGCGATCGCCGATGCCGCTGCGCTGCGCCAGCCGCTCGGGACCTCGGTCGCGGTCGTGGCCGGCCCGGGCAACAACGGCGGCGACGGCTTTGTCGCCGCGCGCCTGCTCGGCGAGCGTGGGTTCCGCGTGCGGCTCTTGAGCCTTTTGGGCAAGGATCGCCTGCGCGGGGACGCGGCCGAGGCGGCCCGGCGATTCCGCGGCCCGGTCGAACCGGCGTCGCCGGCCGGGCTTGCGGACGCCGGCATCATCATCGACGCCATTTTCGGGGCGGGGCTCGCGCGTGCGGTCGAAGGCGCGGCCCGCGCGATGATCGAGGCGATGAACGCGAGCGGGGCGCCGATCCTCGCGGTCGACTTGCCGAGCGGGATCAACGGCTCGACCGGGGCGCGGCTGGGGACCGCGGTCGAGGCGGCCGAGACCGTAACCTTCTTTCGGCGCAAGCCCGGCCACCTGCTGCTGCCCGGACGGCTTCACTGCGGCCGGGTGCGGGCGGCCGACATCGGCATCAAGCCGGAAGTGCTGTCGCGGATTGGGCCCCGCACCTTCGCCAATGCACCCGAGCTGTGGCAATCGAGTTTTCCGGTTCCCCGGGTCGATGCCCACAAATACGCGCGCGGACATGCGGTTGTGGTCTCGGGCGGGCTGGCGCGCATCGGGGCGGCGCGGCTCGCGGCGCGAGGGGCGCTGCGGGCCGGGGCAGGGCTCGTCACCATCGCCTCGCCGCGCGAGGCGCTCGCCGTGCACGCGGCCGCTACCCTCGCCGTGATGGTCCGCGCGGTCGATGGGGCCGCCGAGCTTGCGGCCATGCTGGAGGATCGGCGCCTCAATGCCTTGGTGCTGGGCCCAGGCGGCGGCGTCGGCGCGGCCATGCGGGAACTCGTAGCCGCCGCGCTTGCCGGAGAGCGGGCGGTCGTGCTCGACGCCGACGCACTCACCAGCTTCGCGGAGGATCCCGCGGCACTCTGGGCGGCGATCGGCGCCCGCTCCGCCATCGTGATGACCCCCCACCAGGGCGAGTTCAGCCGCGTCTTCAAGGGGGAACCGAAAATCCTTCACGCCGCCTCGAAGCTCGAGGCCGCGCGCGCCGCGGCCGGCCGCAGCGGCGCGATCGTGGTGCTCAAAGGCCCCGACACCGTCATTGCCGCTCCGGATGGCCGCGCCGCGGTCAACGACAATGCCCCGCCCTGGCTCGCGACCGCGGGCAGCGGCGACGTGCTCTCCGGCATGATCGCCGGGCTCTTGGCGCAAGGGATGCCCGCCTTCGAAGCCGCCTGCGCGGCGGTCTGGCTTCATGGCGAGGCCGGCAATGTTTTGGGGCCCGGGTTGATCTCGGAAGATCTGTCCGAGGCCTTGCCGCAGGTTTTTCGCGCGCTGTTCGCGGCCCTCGGCGCCGCCAGCACGTGAGCCGCTGGCGCGGCGCCCGCAGGTGCCCTATTTTTGTGGCGCGCGCCGGGACGGGCATGGTAGGCGGGTCGAGGGCGGGACCGGTCCGCGCCCGCCTTGCTCGCGAGAGATGCCCTTGCGGGCGTGGCGGAATTGGTAGACGCGCGGGATTTAGGTTCCCGTGACGAAAGTCGTGGGGGTTCGAGGCCCTCCGCCCGCACCACGCCCGGCCGCTCCGGGCAGTCGTGGCGAGGCTCCTCGCGTCGGCCGCATCTGCCGGCGAACACGAATAGAGATCCGACATGCAGGTTACGCAAACTCTCTCCGAAGGCTTGAAGCGTGAATACCGGGTCGTGGTCCCGGTCGCCGATCTCGATGCCAAGGTCAGCGAGCGTCTGGTCGATCTCAAGGACCGGGTCCGCATCAACGGTTTCCGGCCGGGCAAGGTACCAATCGAGCATCTCCGGCGCATGTATGGCCGCGCCGTGCTGGCCGAAGCCATCGAGGCCACGGTGCGGGAAGCCAACACCTCGATCATCGCCGAGCATGGCTTCAAGCTGGCCATGGATCCGAAGGTGACCATGCCGGAAGCGGAAGGCGAGGTCGCCGAAATGATGGCCGGCAAGACGGATCTCGCCTATTCGGTGGAGCTGGAAATCCTGCCGCAGATCGAGCTCGGGGATTTCAAGGATATCAAGCTCGAGAAGCTCGCGGCCGAAGTCGGCGATCAGGAAGTCGCGGAGGCGGTCGAGAAGATCGGCGAGCAGAACCGGCCGTTCGCCGACAAGGGCGAGGGCGCCAAGGCCGAGCAGGGCGACAAGGTCATCATTTCGTTCACCGGAACGATCGATGGCGAGCCGTTCGAGGGCGGGACCGCGGACAATGTGGCGGTCGTCATCGGATCCAAGAGCTTCATCCCGGGATTCGAGGAGCAATTGCTCGGGATCGGCCGAGGCGAGACCCGCGCGGTGAATGCCAGCTTCCCGCAAAACTATCTCTCGGCCAATCTCGCCGGCAAAGCGGCATCGTTCCAGGTCTCGGCGAAATCGATCGAGGCTCCCGGCACGGTGACCCTGGACGACGAGTTCGCGAAATCGCTCGGCATGGAGTCGCTGGCGAAATTGAAGGAGGCGGTGAAGGATCGGCTGAGCCGCGAGCACGCCGAAGTCACGCGTCGCCGGCTCAAGCGGGCGCTGCTCGATGCGCTCGATGTTCGCTACAAGTTCGACCTGCCGCCCAGTCTCGTCGAACAGGAGTTCGCCAACGTCTGGCGTACCCTGCTCGCCGACCTGGAGGCCCAGGGCCGGACGTTCGCGGACGAGAATACGACGGAAGAAGCCGCGCGGGAGGAATACGGCAAGATCGCCGAGCGCCGGGTCCGGCTCGGTCTGGTCATTGCGGAGATCGGTGAGAAGAACGATATCAAGGTGAGCGAGGAGGAGCTGACGCGAGCCATCGTCGAACGCGCCCGCCAGTTTCCCGGCCAGGAGCAGCAGATCTGGGACTATTACCGCAAGAACCCGAGCGCGGTGGCGAGCCTGCGTGCCCCGATCTATGAGGAAAAGGTGGTCGACTTCCTGCTCGAGCTCGCCAAGGTCACCGAAAAGACGGTCTCGCGCGAAGAGCTCTACAACGAGGACGACCAGCCCGCTGCGGCGTGAGGGCGCATTCCTCGGCCCGGCGGGGTTCGTTACGGGGGCGGCTGCGCCGCTATGCTAGTCCATGATTCGCGCCGGCGACCCGGCGGCCCGGCAATGCCGCGGCGGAGGGTGTACACATGAGAGACCCGGTCGATACCTATATGAACTACCTCGTCCCCATGGTGGTCGAGCAGACCAACCGGGGCGAGCGCGCCTATGATATCTATTCACGCCTGCTCAAGGAGCGCATCATCTTCATCACCGGCGCGGTCGAGGACACGGTTTCGTCCGTGGTGGTCGCGCAGCTGCTCTTTCTCGAGGCCGACAATCCCAAGAAGGAGATCGCCATGTACATCAACTCCCCGGGAGGAGTGGTCACTTCGGGGCTGGCGGTCTACGACACGATGCAGTTCGTCCGGCCGGCGGTGTCGACCCTGTGCGTCGGCCAGGCCGCCTCGATGGGCTCGCTGCTGCTCGCGGCGGGGGCCAAGGACCTGCGCTTCGCGCTGCCGAACGCCCGAATCATGATCCATCAGCCCTCCGGCGGGTTCCAGGGCCAGGCGACCGACATCATGCTTCACGCCCAGGAAATCCTGAACCTCAAGAAGCGGCTCAATGAAATCTACGTGAAGCACACCGGCCAGCCGCTCAGGAAGATCGAGGACGCTTTGGAGCGCGATACCTTCCTGACCGCGGAGATGGCCAGGGATTTCGGCATTGTCGACCAGGTGATCGACAAGCGCCCGGTGGAGGAGGCTGCCCCCAAGCCATGAGCGGGGGAGCGGCGCGAGGGGCGGAAACGCTTGTGGGGGCGGGGCGTTTATCGTTAAGCAAT
>VAZU01000013.1 GCA_005884745.1 Alphaproteobacteria bacterium | reverse complement strand
GTCGGAGGTGATTTTCTTCTCCAGCGGGCCCGGGATCTTGTCGCCGCCGCCACCCGGCTTCATCCACTTCCAGAAATGCGTGTGGTTGAAGTGCTGGCCGGCATTGTTGAACAGCGCCGGGTTTTTCCCGTAAACACCCTTGACCACTTCCTCGACCGACTTGCCCTCCCACTCCGCGCCCTTCATCAGATTGTTTGCGGTGTTCACGTACGCGAGATGATGCTTGTCGTGATGGTATTCGAGCGTCTCGCGGGACATGTTGGGGGCGAGCGCGTCGTAGGAATAAGGGAGATCGGGCAGAGTGAAGGACATGGGGCTTCCTCCTCGATGGATGTGCAGAGCCAGAACGCGACCCGCCGATGGGGCCGGCCGGCAGGATGCAGGCTACATAGGCCGGTATGCCGCTACGGGCAACGGTCGGCCTACCCCGACCCAACGCCGGGCGCGCGCCGGTGTGCCATTTGCATGTTGCGCGAATCCCGATTTGCCTCGATGGTTCCCTCGCCGCGAACTTGGTTCTGTGGCAGAACCCCGGCCGCGGAGTGTACGGCGGTCTCCTGGCGATGCTCCCATCGCAGCGGCAGGGGCCGCATGGTGGCCTGGAGTTATGGCGGAGATCTCGCCGCCGAACGCAGCGATCTGGTAGAATGCCTTGATTTTCCTGGGTTTCGCGAGGTTCACGGAAAGAGTGTCCTCCAACCTTTCGGCAAAGGGCCGCGGTAGGCATGCACCTGGTTCCATTGGCGCTCGGCGTTCTGGCGATCTTGATCGGCATCGCCATGATCGCTTTCGGCATCCCGATCAATGAGTTCGGCACCGGCAATACGCTGATTGCCGCCGGCACGACCGCGGTCGTCGGAGGCTTCATTCTCCTGGGGCTGTGGGTAGCGGTGCTGCAGCTGCAGCGCCTGCTTGGGGTGCTGGAGCCGCGTACCACCAGGACTGCGCCGGGGCGCGGCGCGGCTGCGGCGCTGGATTCGGAACGCGCCCGCCGTCAGGCTCAGGCGGAAAGCGCCGGGCTTGCGCCGTTCCGGGAACCCCTGCTTGCGCCCGAGCAAGCACCCGATCGCGAGCCGACGTCGGCCTCGGAATCGGAACAACCGGCTGAGGGCTCTGGTTGGCTGCCGGCGGAAAGAGAGTCCGAACCCACGGTTCGCGAGCGCGGGTCCGGCGATGAGCGGCTTGGGACCCGCGAAGAAGGATCTTCATGGGAGCTGTTCGCGCCGTCGCGGCCTTCTAGTCCCGCCCGCGAGCGCAGTTTCGACGCGATCTGGCCCTCGGAGCGCCCCGCCCGGGAAGGGCGAGAAGCGGCGCAGCCCGGCGATCGGGGCAGGGCCGAGGAGCGCATTCCCGACCAAGGCCCGGTGTCGGCCGCCGGATCGCAACCGGCAACGATCCTGAAATCCGGGGTCATCAACGGCATGGCCTACACGCTCTATACCGACGGGTCGATCGAGGCGGAACTGCCGCAAGGGACCTTGCGATTTGGCTCGCTCGACGAGCTGCGGGACTATCTCGGCAACACCTGATCGGCACAGAATTCCGGCGTAAAATTCTGAAATTCCGGTCCGGAACGACTTTGTCTTGCAGGCTGTGCCTGTAAAAGTTATGTATTTTTGCAGTAAAGACCCGTTTTAGCCCCGCTCCCAGCGGCGACGGCCCAATATCCGGCGGGGACGAGATCTTGCGCTGCATGGGTCGAAAGTGCAAAGAATTGCAACCGCAATCGGGAAGCTGGCGTAATGGCCGACAATCCGACCTCGAGCCCCTTCATCGAGCTGACCGCCGACATCGTCTCGGCATACGTCAGCAACAACACCGTGGCGGCGAGCGACATACCGGACCTGATCAACCAGGTGCATCTGGCTCTGGTGCGGGTCTCGGGCGGGGCCGTGGAGATTCAAGCGGAGCCGGTGAAGCCGGCGGTCTCCGTCAAGCGCTCCGTCACCGCGGAACACATCGTGTGTCTGGAGGACGGCAAAAAGTTCAAGTCGCTCAAGCGCCACCTGCGCACACAATACAACATGACCCCGGAACAATATCGTGAAAAGTGGGGTCTGCCGCCCGATTACCCCATGGTGGCGCCGAATTATGCCGCCGCGCGCTCGCAGCTCGCCAAGCAAATGGGACTGGGGCAGCAGCGCGGGCGACGCAGATAGGCTGCGCGCCGGAAGCGGGACCCCGGGATTGTTGCCCCGGGGGGTCGAAGTCATGCGGCGACGAGGGCTCCGCGTGCATCGGATTTGATGCGCTCGACCATGGAGCGGAAGCCGTTCGAGCGCTGCGGCGTGAGATGCTCGCGCAGCGCCAGCCGCTCGAACACGGCGATGGCGTCGGTTTCAAGAATGTCGCGGGCCGGCTTGCCCGAGTAGAGCGTCAGCAGGATCGCGATGAGTCCGCGCACGATGTGCGCGTCGCTGTCGCCGCGAAACCTCAGCACCGGGCCGGCCTTGCCGTTCGCCTCGATCTTGGTGTCGAGCCAGACCTGGCTGGCGCAGCCCTGCACCTTGTTGACCTCGTTCCTCGCCGCCTCCGGAAGCGGGTCCAAGTTCCGCCCGAGCTCGATGACATAGCGGTAGCGATCGTCCCAATCATCGAGAAGCGAGAAATTGTCGATGATTTCCTCGATCGTCATGGGTTGGTTCGACTCCAGAGCCTGCCGGCGATGCGATTGCAAATGCGCGCAGCATCGCTCGCCTGGGACTTCATACCGGGACTTCATATAGGCATATAGGCGCAGCCCCGCTCGCCGTACAGGCGATCCTGCGGTGCCCGAAACGGCGGCCGCGCGACCGGGTTGGGACGCCCGGCGATAGGGTCGAGGCGAGGGATCTCTTGGGGTCAGGCGGGGCGCTTCGCCTCCGCCTCCTTGCGCGCCGGCGATCCACGCCTGGGCGCCGCAAGGTCGGCTGGCGACAGCGTATGTTGCGGAGCCTTGCCGACGGTTCGCCCTGCCGTGTCCGCGGTGCCCGGCTGTCCGCCGAAATGCTCGGAGAGGAAGTCGTAGAGCATTTTGCCTGCTGCCCGGGCATTCTGACCGAAGCTGGTCAGCGCCTGGGAACCCACCACGCAGGCGTCGGGCTGGCGGGCGCAGAACTGGCGCATGTCGGAGACGGCGGCGCTCGCCGCCGAGACCGCTTCGCCGGTGCTGACTTGCGACGCCGACCCGGTGCGGTGCGCGGGCGACAACGGCAGCAGCAACACGACGACGGTCAGCCAGAATGCCGTTCGCAGCAGGAACTTCATGGCCCTGTCCTTTCGCCTGCGGCAGATGATTTCGCCGCCACCCGCGATACCCTAGCAGAGAGCACTGAATCTGAGGTTCGACGCCTGGTCGGCATTTGACGCGCTTTCGATGAAAATGTGCCGAAGTTTTGAAGAAAAATTGCTGAAAATTTTCCCAAATGCACCCCCTTGGCGGCGACCTTGGGTCTGCGCTTGCCTGCGGTGACGCCGCCGGACGAGCGGCGAACGCGTCACGCCGCACGCCGTCGCGGGCAGTCGAGCGCGACCGGCAACCCGCCATTCACCATGATGGGCGAATTCCGCCAGGTGGGGCGCCCTCGGCTCGTCCACGCGGCCGACCTCCGCCTCTCTACCGCGAGCCTTAGCGTTCGTTTAAGCGAGCTTTGTCACCATCCTGCGGGTTCGGGGAGCGCGTCCGGGAAGTGGCGTGCATGGGGTCGATGAGCGTTCTCGCGCCGGTTCGCGACTATATCCATTCGCTGGTGCATCCTTCGGCGCGTTGCCATGCTCCGACGGCCGCCCGGCATTACGCCTTCATGGCTCCGCGGCTGATCGGCAGCTTGAGCGCCGTCGCCGGGCTGCCGGTGTATCTGGCGCTTCGCGGCGCTCCCAGCGCGATCGAGGCGTTGGCGCTCGGCTGGCTGATCACGCCGATTCTCCTCGTCTACGATCTGTCCCGGACCGGTCAACTCCAGCGCGCGCAGTTCCTGTGCTCGCTTTCGCTGACCGGGCTGGTCACGCTAGTTGCCGCCTGGACTGGAGGAATTCTGTCGTTTGCGGCGATCTGGTTTGCCTTGGTGCCACTCGAGGCGGCGCTCTCCGCTTCGCGCCGGACGGTCCTCGCGGCGTGCACCATGGTGTTCGTCGCCGCGTGTTTCCTGGCGATCCTCGGCGCTTGCGGCCTGCTGAATTCCGGGCGCGCACCCGAGGCGCAGCGCTCGGTCTTGGCCGCCGGCTCGCAACGCGTTTCGATGGCGCTCGCACAATTCGGGCAAGGGAGATGAGCAACGTGGGGAGGGCCGGATTTCGAACCGACCTCGGTCCCGGCGATTTTGGGGGAGAGGCAGTGTCCGAAGGCGCAAGGATGGCGCGTTCGTTGCTGTCACGTGCCTTCGGCGGTCGTCCTCGCGATGCGATCGGGACGGTCCTGGCGATCGGCGGCGTGGCGGGGGTCTTGATCAATGCCCTGTATTTACAGCCCGGCCCGCACCCGGCTCCGATCTTCACCATCAAACCGCGGCCGGTGAGCGCCGCGCATCCGACCGGCGCCGTGCACATCCCGCGGCCGCGCCCCGGCGATCTTGCCAGGACCGAATCCGCCGCCCGCTCTCAGATCGATATCGTCGCGGACATCCAGCGCGAGCTCGAGCGCCGCGGCTTCTATGACGGGCCGATCGACGGGTTCCATGGCCCCAGGACCGATGCCGCGATCCGCGATTTCGAGCAGGCCGCAGGTCTCAAGCCGGCAGCCCAGCCTACCGAGGAGCTGCTGCAGATCATTTTGCGCTCGTCGGCCACGCCCGCCCCGGCATCGCAGCAGCGCGCGGTTCACAATTCCAGCGCCTCGGCGGGCGGCGACGCGATCGGCGGTCTCATCGCAGGCTCCTCGCGGCGCGTGCTCGCGGTGCAGCGGGCGCTCGGCGATTTCGGCTATGGTCCGGTCAAGCCGACCGGAATTCTTGGTCCCGATACGCGCGCCGCGATCGAGAAGTTCGAGCGCGACCGCAGGCTGCCGGTCACCGGGCAGCTCTCCGACCGGCTGGTGCGCGAGCTCGCCGCGACGACCGGACGTCCCCTGGAATAATGGCTCCGTCCGGCACGCGCAGAAAACGCCGCGCGGTCGGCGAACCGGCGGGATCCGCAGCGGTCTTGACGCGACGACGGACCTGCCGCTCGTATGGAATCCGCACGGTGAACAAGCTTCCATGCGTCTCAAATCGGCGATCTGGGTGGCGGCCTATCTGCGCCGGCGGCATATCGACGGCACATTGGCCGTGGTACGGCGGCGGGGCGCGGAAGAAGCGGGCGCGGTATTCATCAAGATCAATCGGCTCGACGGCACGGCCGAGCTTTACGGCCCGGCTCCGCAGACGGCATTCGAGGAGTCCCATCCGGCAGATCGGGCGTTCACCGCGTGTTTCAAAGCGCAGCCCGTCCCCGAAGCCGAGGCCGAGGCCTATCTGGCGCGCGAGATCCGCTTCGATTCCGACCTGTGGATCGTCGAAGTCGAGGATCGCTCCGGCTCACATTTGCTCGATCTTGTCGTTCCGTGACGGCGAGGCGCCGGCCGCCGGACGCTGGCCCTGCGCGTCGGGCCCGGCACGGCCCGCGGCGCGCCGCGCGGCTTCGTTCGCCAGGCCGCGTTCCGGTTCGTCCTTCGCCAGCACCGGACGGTAGCTCGCCCAGCGCCTGCTGGCGCTGGCGCCGCGCAGGCTGGCGACGAGCCGCAACGCGGCCTCGCGCGTCATGGCATCGTAGAGCTTGGCGAGATCGAACACGCGGGTCACGGATTGGCCGATCACCGGATTGAGAAACAACAGGATTCGCAGCACCACGTCGGGAGCCATCCCGAGCGCCTTCGCCGCGACCAGCAGGGGCTCGCCCCCCTCGTCCATCACCATGCGGTGGGCATGTTGGGCAGAAATCCCGAGCGCGCGTTCGAGCGCGCGCATGAACTCCGCGGGCTTGCGCTGCAGCGCCGCGGTTTCCAGGCGGCGGACTGCATCGCCCGCCTGCGCCGTCGAGCCGGACAACGGCTGGTCGGTCGCACCGTCCAGATTGCACAGAATGAGCCGCCGTTCCGCGGGCGCCGCCGCCAGGAACAGATCACCCAGACGCAGGTCGCTGTCGAGACCCGCCAGCCTCGTCGCGGCGGCGGCCGGGCGCTCGGATAGCGCGGGAGCATCCGCATCCGGTGGCGAACCTGATCCGCTACCGTGGCTCAGGTGGGCCGCAGCCTTGCTTGCGGGTGCGACGGAAGCGCGCTCGGCGGGGGCTTTGGCTTGCCGAGCGATCTGCAGCCGACGAGCGATCACGGCAGCGTATTGCGGCCCGAGCTCGGCGATGATCGCCAGCAGCTCGGAACCGGTGAGCCGCGGCGAATGCTCGAGGATCGGTTGGGCTACTTCGAGGACGTCGCGCGCGAGCCGGCGCACCACCGCGGCAGGAGCCGATGCATAATTTGCAAGTTTCGCAGCGACGATCTTGCGCGTGCCCACGTCGACGCGGTCGATGAGCCGCAACGCCAGCTCGGTGTAATGACGCTCTTCTTCGGGCGTGTGCGCCGGTTTTTGCAGGTAGAGATCGGTCAGCACGCGAACGAGCGTAGGGCGGATATCGACCCCGCTGCGCAACGCGAGCCTATCGAGTCCTTCGAGGTTGGGATACGCAGGCGACTTCGACACGACTGCCCCGAAACGCAACACGGAGATGGCGAAGCCGCGAGCATAGGTCGGTGCTCGTTAGCGCAGCGTTAACCGCAACGATTCCGTAACGCGTTCACTAAAATGCCGAGGATGTTGTCCCGGAGGTTGCGTCGGGCACAGCTGACGGCAATCGCAGGCTCCGGTTCGCGCCGCCTCGATTATTTTTGCTTCGCTCCCGGAAGCGCGGACGTCTCGGGCCGGAAAACGTGGGAGTAACCGAGCGTTAACCTTGTCGGACCCTAATCAGGATCGGGGCACGCCGGAAATTCGGCATTCGGCGCGATTGGTGTGCGGGGAGAGGGGCATGGGAACATTGGTCCAGTTTCCGCAGGATCGGCGCGTTGAGCGCGCCGGAACCCGTATCGACATCGGCGAATCCGCAGTTGTGCTGGTCCTCCCCGTGATCCGCATCGAGCGCGCTCCCGACCATCCCGGCACCGAGCCCGATGCGGACAGTGCCGCCGGCCGCAAACGTCGCCGGCGCGGCCCGCGGGGCTGAGCCGGCGCCCTCGCGCGCGCTATTGCGGCTGCACCCGGCACTGCGCTCTGGCGAGCGCGCTTTGCGCGGCCGGCATCAGGCCCGGCTCCGGGGCCAGCGCCCGGATGACGATCAGACCGGTCAGGGTCGGCGAATCCACGATCAGCCGGTCCGCCGCCGTCACGTCCTCTTCCTCGGGCATTTGATTGTGCTGTTCCGTCGTCATCAGGTCGAGCTCGATCACGCGTCGACCCGCCGCGCGGTCGTTGATGGCATAATAGGCGACTCCGTATCGCGTGTAGAAGGACACCGACGTGTATGCTTGACTGACCGGCGTCGTGAGCTTCAGCGGCCCGTTGCTCAGATCGTAGCGGCACACGTCCGCAAAAAACGCGGGATCCATGAAGGGCAGCACGGCCTTTTCCGGCGTGGGCGCCGGCAGTTGCGCGATCGAATTGACGGGCGCGATCGCGAGCAGCCGATCATAGGCGTCGCGCGTGGCCGTACTCGGCAGCAGCAGCACCGTCGCCAAATGCACGATTCCGCCCAGCAGGATACCCCCCAGGACCCAAAGCAGCCCGCGGATCATGGGCAGGCTCTGCGCGCGATCGAGGGCATCGGCGCCTCGCGTCCGATCCGCGTGGCGGCACCGACGGGCGCCGGCCGTGCGCGGGGCGCGACCATGATCTGGAAACTGCCGTCGGAGAACCGGGTGATCTCCTGGCTGGTGAATCCGTAGCGGCTGGCGGAATTGGCGACCAGCCGGCCCTCGGGATCGTAGAGCGTCAGCGTCCAAAATCGCGCCGCCGGGGTAACACCGCGCAGCAGCGTCTCGCAACGGCCGTCGAGGGCATAGCCGGCGTCATCGCTTCGAGCATAGAACGCGATGCCGTCGCCGGAGCCGATCGGCAATTCGCCGCTGCGCGCGACCGCCGCGCGCGCATAAGGATCGATATCCGCGGTGCCGGTCTTGGGCCAGGCGGTCCAGGCTCCGATCGTGATGGCACCGAACGCGGTGCCGCGCGTCAACGCAAGCCAAGTCGCGCCGAGGCCGGTGGCGGCCGCGATCAGCAAAGCGAGGAACGCCCCGATGAGAAGTCGCACGTGACAACCGGTCGAGTGGCGGGACCGGCGTTCCGGGTTCTCCGTGCCCGTAGGTCGGAACGCCAGGGGTGCAAACGGGCGTCCTGTAGTGCCAACGCAGTCACGGATAATCAAGTCGTGAGGCCGTCGGCGCGGTCACCGTGGACGGCGGCCGGCGGGCCGCAGCGGGTCCGGGTTCGATCCCGCGCCTCGATGACATGCGGCCTAGTTGCCGCGGGGAACGGGGGATCCCTCCGCGGCCTTCGCGATCGTATTCGGCGGCTCCAGCTTCGTGCCGCGCTGCTCGCCCGGGCCGGGGCTCGACGCCATGGCGCGGCTGGCGTTCTCCAGCCGGTGCTCGAGCCCCTGCAGGATGTCGGCGCCGCGCTTGGTCAGCAGGGTCGGACGCAATGCCTGCTCGGAACCCGCGCCCTTGTTTTCGGCGACCGCTGCCGCCGATGGCGATGCCTTGGCAGGCGGCAGGCCCGGCAGATTCTTCACTTCGATGCCCTGGTGCGCATAGGCCATGATCTCGTGCCAGGTCATCGCCGGGAGCGAGCCGCCGGTCATGCGGTTGGTGGGATCGTAATTGTCGTTGCCGAACCATATGCCGCAGACGTAATTCCCGGTATAGCCCATGAACCATGCATCGCGGTACGCGTTGGTCGTGCCGGTCTTGCCCGCGGCGCGCACCCCGTCCAGGATCGCGCGCTTGCCGGTGCCCTCCTCCACGACCTTGTTCATCATGAAGATCATCTGCGTGGCCACCTGCTGCGAGATCACCTGCTCGGGCTTCTTGCCGTCGCGGTCGAAGCGCCACACCACCTGTCCATTCGGGCTCCGCACCTCGAGCACCGCGTGCGGTGCCACTGCCTTGCCCAGATTCGGGAACGTCGCATAGGCCGCGGTATGGTCGAGCACCGTCACCTCGTCGGCTCCGATCGGGAGCGAGGGGGTATCGGGCAAGGGCGTGCGCAGTCCCATCTTCCTCGCCGTCTCGACGATCTTTGCGCGTCCGACCTTGGGATTGCCTTTTCCGATCATGATCGAGAGCCGCACCGCCACCGTGTTGATCGAATGCGTGATCGCCTGGGTCAGCGTCATCGATCCGCCGTAGGAATGCCCGTAATTCTGCGGGCACCAATTGCCGATGCAGATCGGCGCGTCGACCACGATCGAGGTCGGCTTCATGCCGTTGGCCAACGCGGTGGCGTAGACGTAAGGCTTGAACGAGGAGCCCGGCTGGCGCAGCGCATCGACCGCGCGATTGAACTGGCTTTGCCCGTAATCGCGGCCGCCCACCATGGCGCGAACGCCGCCGTCGAGATCCATCAGCACCGCCGCGGATTGCGAGGCGTGGTATTCGTGGCCGAACTGCCGCAGCGAAGTTTCGATGGCGCTCTCGGTGTTGCGCTGCACGTTCATGTCGATCGCGGTTCGCACCACGAA
>VAZU01000404.1 GCA_005884745.1 Alphaproteobacteria bacterium | reverse complement strand
AGCGCCGGAAGCGCCGCAACGGTGCCGACGAAATTCGAATAGAACAGCGTGGTCTCGTTGGAATCGGTACGGGCGAGCACCCGGGTGGAGATGTTGTAGATCGAATAGCAGATGGCTCCGCCAAGGCAGAGCAGCGCCGCCGGATGCATGCCGCCCATGCCGGGGCGGGCAATCAGGAGCACGCCCGAAAACCCGATCGCGATCGCGGTCCAGCGCCGCCAGCCGGCCCATTCGCCCAGCACGAAGCCGGACAAGAGCGTGACGAAGAACGGCGTCGAGAACAGGATCGACACGGTCTGGTCGAGCTGCAGATAGCGCAGCGCCAGGATGTTGAGCAGCGTCGAGAACAGCAGCAGCAGCGAACGGCCGATCTGAAGCCGCGGCCGCGTGGTCACGATGAGGCCCGGGCGGGTGAGCGGGTTCGAGACCAGGAACGTGAGCAGGAAGGCGCTGGCATAGCGCGCCCACACCACCTGCAGGGTATCCACGTGGCCCTGGAGGAATTTCGCCGACGCGTCGAGACAGGCGAAGCACGCGCACGCGCCGCACATCAGCGCAATCGCCTGCAATCGCCGCCGCCGCTCCTGGACGGCGTCGGCCGTTAGCTCGCGCGGGCGTTGCATCAATAGGTCGCCCGGCCCCCGGATATATCGAACACGGCGGCGGTGGTGAACGAGCACTCGGCCGAGGCGCAGAACGCCGCGAGCGCGGCGACCTCCTCGACTTCGACGAACCTCGCGCGCGGAATTTTCGACAGCATGTAGGCGATGTGCTCCTGGGTCATTTGCGCGAAAATCGCCGTCCGGGCGGCGGCGGGCGTGATGCAGTTGACCGCGATGTCGTGCTCGGCGAGCTCCTTGCCTAGCGATTTGGTCAGCGCGATCAGCGCGGCCTTGGAGGCCGAATAGGCGGAGGCATTCGGGTTGCCCTCCTTGCCGGCGATCGAGGCGATGTTGACGATCCGCCCGTAGTTCTGCGCGATCATGTGCGGCACGATCGTGCGACAGCAATGGAACGGGCCGTCGAGGTTGACCGCCATCACCGCGGCCCAGGCCTCGGGCGGATAGTCCCAGGTCTTCTGGTTCGGCCCGGCGATCCCGGCGTTGTTGACGAGAATGTCGATGCGGCCGACCCCCGTGAGGGTGCGCTCGCACGCGCGCTCGACGTCGTCGAGCCGGGTCACGTCGACCGCGTAAGGTAGGACGCGGCCGGAATTGGCGAGCTCGCTCGCGGTCTGTGCGGCCAGCGTGTGGTCGCGATCCCAGATTGCCACCGTGGCGCCGGAGCGGAGAAATCGCTCGACGATCGCCCGTCCGATGCCCTGGGCGCCGCCGGTGACCACCGCGACGCGGCCGTCGAGATCGATGCGATTGGTCATGGGGTTTCCCGCTGTTCCCTGCGCCTCCGACGGTCGGACCAAGCCAGCCCTTGCGGGTCAGGTCAACCGCGCGCGCTGCAAGCGAGACATGCAGTCGCCAGCCTGCCGAGCCGTGCCTAGCGACCTCACGGCTCGCGGGCGACCGCACTTTCGTGCCAACGCCGCAGCACCAGGTGCGAGACGAGCGACATCGCGAAATAGATGACGATCCCGGTCATTGCCAACAGCACGAGCGCCGCGAACATGCGCGGAATGTCGAGCCGATACCCGGATTCGGCGATTCGATAGGCAAGGCCCGAGCCGGCCCCGGCGGAGCCGGCCGCGATCTCGGCGACCACGGCGCCGATCAGCGCCAGCCCGCCGGCGATACGCAGGCCGCCCAGCATATAGGGCAGCGCCGCCGGCCGGAACAGGTCCGCCAGATTATGATCGACGGAATTGAGCCCGAGCGTGGTGTTGGCGAGCACGGGGAAGAACGCGACGATCCAGGCGCAGGCGAGCACGGCGGCCTGCTGCGGCAGGTAGATCAGCAGCAGCGGCGCGATCGCCACGATCGGCGTCACCTGCAGGATCACCGCATAGGGGTAGAGCGAATATTCGACGAGCCGCGACTGGTTGAACAGGATGGCAAGGGCGATGCCGCCGCCGGCGGCGAGCGCCAGGCCCTGCAAGGTCGTCAGCAATGTGACGAGCAGCGAGGCCGACAGCACCGGCCAG
>VAZU01000402.1 GCA_005884745.1 Alphaproteobacteria bacterium | reverse complement strand
CGTCGCAGCCCGGCGGATATAATCTTCGATCAGTTGACGCATGCGCGAATCGCGGGCACCGGTCGATCTTCCGCCGAGCACCACCGCGACCAGATGCCGGCCCTCGCGACGCACCGAAGAAACCAGATTGTAACCCGAAGCCTCCGTATAGCCGGTCTTGATGCCGTCGACGCCCTCCATCTGCCGCAGCAGGGCATTGTGATTGCTGATCGACATGCCGCGATATTGGAAGCTGGGAAGGGCGAAATAGCGGTAATACTCGGGGAAGCGCTCCTGGATGGTGCGGCCGAGCAGCGCCTGCTCGCGCGCGGTGGTGATCTGGGCATCGGCCGGCAGACCCGAAGCGTTGACGTAGACCGTGTTGGCCATGCCGAGCGTTTGCGCCCTGTGCGTCATCAGCGCGGCGAACTCTCGCTCGCTGCCGGCGATCGCCTCGGCGATGACGACCGCCGCGTCGTTGGCCGAGCGGGTCACGATGCCCTTGATGGCGTCCTCGACGCTGATCATCTCGTTGGGCTTGAGGCCGAGCTTGGTCGGCGCCTGCGCCGACGCATGAGCGGAAACCGGAAGGCGAGAATCGAGGCCGAGCTTTTTGTCCGCCAGCTGCTCGAACAGCAGATAAAGCGTCATGATTTTCGTCAGTGACGCGGGATGCCGTGGGCTGTCCGGATTGATCTCGTGCAGCACTTGGCCGGAATTGTCGTCGACCACGATGTCCGCATAGGGCGGCTGATAATCGGGGCCGTGCAGGAAACGGTGGTGGCGATGGTGGACGCTCTGCTTGGATTTGGTCCCTTTGCGGTGCTCGGCCTGGGTGGAAGAACCGGCCTTGACCGCGGCCCCGCTGAGCGTCGGCACCACAAGCGCCGCCGCCAAAACGATCGCTGCCGCACCATGGATGCCCCGCCAGCCTCGGCCGGCGCAAAGGACCGGTGCCCTTCGCGTCGAACTCGCTTGCCAGCCCATCGCTGCGCGACGCATCGCCGGTTCCCCCAGGTGCTTGAATGACATAGACGATTTTCGGGTACGCTGCCAAGTCGCCGGGTCCTGCCGGGCGAATTTTCAACGGGAAATCCAGGCGCAACCCCGGGAAACGGACGGATCGGCGGAGCCGGAAACCATCGCCGCCTTCGCCCGTTGCCAAAACGAGCCGCGCCGAGGTGCCCCCGTGCCGAGACCTGATTCGCCTCGAGCGAGAGGATTTTGGATGAAGCGGCTCCATGCCCTGCTGCTCGCTACATGGATGGCGGCCATTTGCTTGCCGCTGCGTGGGGCGGCCCAGCCGGCGTCGGTCCCGACCTACCACGGCCATTCCGACCGCAGCGGCAATTTCGTCGTCCCGGGGCTGACGTGGGAGAAGGCGCGCTCCCTGCGTTCGGACCGGGGATTCAACGCCGCCGTTTCCGGGCATGTCTACGCCCAGCCGCTCTATTGGCGTGCGCCCGGCTCGAGCTCCGGCATGCTGCTGGTCGCGACCGAACAAAACAAGGTGCACGCGCTCGATGCCGGCACCGGCAGGGAGCTCTGGCAGCGCGCGGTCGGCAAGCCGGTCGCGCGCTCGGCGCTCGGCTGCGGCAACATCGACCCGCTCGGAATCACCGGCACGCCGGTGATCGACTCGGCCGGCGAAGCGCTCTACCTCGATGCCATGGTCGAGAGCGCATCGGGCCCGCGGCATCGGATCTTCGCGCTCTCGCTCAAGGACGGCGCGGTCCTGCCAGGCTGGCCCGTCGACGTGACGCAAGCGCTCGAGGCTCGGCGCCAAAGCTTCAACGCTCGCGACCACAACCAGCGGGGTGCATTGAGCATTCTCGACGGCGCTGTCTACGTGGCGTTCGGCGGCCACTTCGGGGACTGCGGCCAGTATCACGGCTGGGTCCTGGGCGTGTCCCTGAAGGATCCGCAAAAGCTCACAAGCCGGGAAACACGCTTTCGGCCACGAGCTGGGCCGACGGCGAGGCCGTGTTTCGCCTCGCACCCGATCTGCATCGCTCGCAGGACAAGCGCGACTTCTTCGCGCCGTCGTATTGGCGCGAGCTCGACGAGACCGACGCCGATCTCGGCGGCACCAATCCCATTCCGCTCGATCTGCCGGCGGCGGGCGGCACGCAAAAGGTCGTCCTCGCGCTCGGCAAGGACCGCCACGCCTATCTGCTCGATCGCAATGATCTCGGCGGGATCGGCGGCAGCCTCGTGGCCGAGATCGTTGCCAAGAATGCGATCCGCACGGCGCCGGCGGCCTATCCGGCGGCCGACGGCGTGTTCGTGGCGTTTCAGGGCGCTGGCGCGCAGTGCCCGAAATCCGCTTCCGACAACGATCTGACCGTGTTGAAACTTCGCGCGGGCGCGCCGCCGGGCATTGCGACCGCGTGGTGCGGCGTGCTTCGGGGCGCCGGGGCTCCGATCGTCACTACCACGGACGGGCACTCCGATCCCATCGTATGGATCGTCGGCGCCGAAGGCGACAACCGGCTCCACGGGTTCAAGGGCGATATCGGCGAGCCGCTGTTCACCGGCGGCGGGCCTGCGGAGGCGATGGCGGGCGTTCGCCGGTTCCAGACCCTGATTGCCGCCGAGGATCGCCTCTATGTCGCCGCCGACGGCCGGGTGTATGCGTTCGGATTCTGACAATCACGGCGATCTCTGATAGAACCGAGAGCCGTGCCGGGGGTCGCCGAGCGGATCGAGAATGCCATGAGCCTGGAGCGCGGCGGCATCGACTGCGATATCCATCCGGCGGTACCGGGGATGGATGCGCTGCTGCCGTACCTCGGCGGTCACTGGCGTGAGGCCGTCGTGCAGCGCGGCGTGCACGAGCTCAATTCGATCGCCTATCCGCAGCATGCGCCGCTCAGCGCGCGGCCGGATTGGCGCACCGGCAAGGGGAGGCCCGGATCCGATCTGGAAGCCGTCCGCAGCCAGGCGCTCGCTCCTTTCGGCACCAATATC
>VAZU01000401.1:426-4711 GCA_005884745.1 Alphaproteobacteria bacterium | reverse complement strand
CGACTTCCTCCGGCACCTCGTAGAAGCTCGGATGACGGTAGATCTTCGACGCGGTCGGCTCGAACATCATGCCTTGCTCCGCCGGGTCCGACGCGGTGATCGCCGCCGAGGGCACTACCCAGATCGACAGGCCTTCGCCGCGGCGAGTGTAGACGTCGCGGGCGTTCTGCAGCGCCATCGCCGCATCGACCGCGTGCACGCTGCCGGCGTGGCGATGCGCCATGCCGTTGCGGGTCCGGATGAATACTTCCCACAGCGGCCAGTTCTGCTCGGTCATGGCGGCCTCCGATTTCCCGATCACTCCGCGGCGACTTGCATCGCCGCTTGGCGCTGCCGGCGTTTTTGCGCATAGGCGAGCGCCGCTTCGCGCACCCAGGCGCCTTCGTCATGCGCCTTGCGCCGCGCCCGCATGCGCTCGCGATTGCACGGGCCGTTGCCGGCGATCACCCGCTTGAACTCGTCCCAATCGATCTCGCCGAAGCGCCAATGTCCGCTCGCCGCGTCGAACGCGAGCCGCGGATCCGGGATCGAGAGCCCGAGGTAGTGCGCCTGCGGGACGGTGGCATCGATGAATTTTTGCCGCAGCTCGTCGTTGGTGAAACGCTTGATCTTCCAGCGCATGGAAACGTCGGTGTGCTGGCTGTCCTGGTCCGAGGGGCCGAACATCATCAGCACCGGCCACCACCAGCGGTCCAATGCGTCCTGCGCCATCGCCTTCTGCTCCGGCGTGCCGCGCGCGAGTGTCAGCATGATCTCGTAGCCCTGGCGCTGGTGGAAGCTTTCTTCCTTGCAGATGCGGATCATGGCGCGGGCGTAGGGACCGTAGCTGCAGCGGCACAGCGGAATCTGGTTCATGATCGCGGCGCCGTCGACCAGCCAGCCGATCGCGCCGATGTCCGCCCAGGTCAGCGTCGGGTAATTGAAGATCGAGGCGTATTTCGCCTTGCCGGCGAGCAACTGCTCGACGAGTTCCTCGCGGGAGATGCCGAGCGTTTCGGCGGCGGCATAGAGATAGAGCCCGTGTCCGCCCTCGTCCTGAACTTTTGCCAGCAGCGCCACCTTGCGTTTGAGCGAGGGCGCGCGGGTGATCCAATTGCCCTCCGGGAGCATGCCGACGATCTCCGAATGGGCATGCTGCGAAATCTGGCGGATCAGGGTGCGCCGATAGGCGTCCGGCATCCAGTCGTTGGGCTCGATCCTGCTTTCGGCGTCGACGCAAGCCTGGAACCGTGCCTCACGCTCGGGATCGGCAGCCGCTCCTGCGGCTTCGCGCGTGTTGAGTGCCTGGGTGTACATCGCTCGTCGGCACAAAAATTTCAGCGGTCAAGCGTTTCTGTAACATTTTTGCATGCTGCACTGCAGCGGCGGCAGCCGCGAGGGCAGCGATCATTTCGGCGAATGGCTGGCGATAATGGCTTCGCCGATGCGCACGATCCGGGCCCCTAGGTCCTCGGGCCCGACGCTTTGCAGGCTGACCCGCGCGCCTTCCAGCACCAGGTGGAGCTCACTGGCGAGCAGTTCCGGCTCCGTGAGGCCGGCGCCGCGGCAAAGTTGGCTCAATCGCTCGCGCTGCGCCCTTTTGAACGCTTCGATCACCGGACGCGCCGGATGCTCCTTCTCGGTAAGCTCTACCGCGGCATTCGTGTGAGCGCAGCCTCGGTTCCCGCGGCAAATCACGTCTTCGGCCATGTGCTTGACCCAAGCATGTAGCTGAGCACGCGGGTCGCCGGGGTGTTCAGTCTCGAGACGTTCCCACAAGGCTTCGGCCCGCTTGGCCTTTCCTCGCAGATATTCGGCTACGAGGGCGTCTTTCGAAGAAAAATGCCGGTAAAGCGTCATTTTGTTGGTGCCGGCCGCCTCCGCAATGGCGTCCACCCCGACCGCCCGAATGCCCAGCCGGTAGAACAGCTCGTCCGCCGCCTTGAGGATGCGCTCGCGCGGCGGCACAGGCGCGGTCTCGGTGTCCATGGGTCCTCCAAAATTCATGTTCTTGCCCCTTGACAGATCGGGGTGTGACCGGTAAGTAACGCGTAGATAGTGTTACCGGTCAGTACCACAAGGGGCGGCCAAAGTCACGCCTTTTGTGGCGATAAGGAGCAAGAACATGATGTCCCAACTCTTCGCCCTTCCTTTGCGGGCCCTGATCGCCGCGGCGGCGCTGCCGACCCCTCCGGCCCTGGGCGCCACCCTTGCGGGCCCGAGCGCCCTGCCCAGCGCCGGGATGATCGGCTCGGCAGCCCACCGCAGCGGCTTCACCCTCGAAGCGCGCATCACAACCCATTTGATCCACCGGTCCGCGGAAAATCCGGCCGGCCGATGAGCCGCCCGACGGCCCGCGTATACAGGAGCAGCCCATGACCAGCATTCTTCTCCTCACCAGCAGCCCGCGCGGCGGCGCCTCCCACTCCACTAGGGTGGCCGCGGGCGTTCTCGAAGAGCTGCGCCGCGTGCATCCGCAGGCCAGCGTGATCGTGCGCGACCTCGCCAAGGATCCGGTCGCGCATATCGACGAGGATTTCGTCACCGGCATCTTCGTTCCCAGCGATCGGCTCAACGAGGAGCAGCGCGAGAGGCTCGCGCAATCCGACGCCCTGATCGACGAACTCCTGGCGGCCGACGTCGTGGTGATCGCCGTCGCCATGATCAATTTCGGCATTCCCTCGACGCTGAAAGCCTGGATCGATCACGTCACCCGGGCCGGCCGCACGTTCCAATATGGCGAGAGCGGCCCGCGCGGACTCGTGACCGGCAAGCAGGTGATCCTCGTCGAGGCGAAGGGCGGCGTTTATTCCGAGGGGCCGCGCCGGGAGCTCGATCACGTCACGCCCTACCTGCTGCAGCTCCTGGCGTTCCTCGGCATGACCGACGTCAAGGTGATCGGGATCGAAGGCACCGCACTCGGGCCCGAGGCGGCCGAGCGGGCGGTCGGGACCGGCCTCGAGCGGGCGATCGAGCTCATGCGCGAGCTGACGCCCGACGCCGCCGCCACGACGCCGCCGCCACATTGGCCCCCGAAGGGCAGGACGAAGAGGAATTGCATGCCTTGGTGTCATTCTGAGCCTACCATTGCCGAGCTGCTGTCGGATCCCATCGTCAGAGCCTTGATGGCGGCCGATCGGGTGGCGCCCGAGGAGCTGCGGGCAAATTTGGCGAAAATCGCCGGCACGCTCGAGCCGCAGCATCGCGAGGTGCGCCAGCGCGGTTGTTCGCAAGCCACTTCGCCCGCGTGATTCCTCAGCGCGGCGAATTGCATCTACAGGCCGTCGAAGCGCCGAAAGAAATTTGCGCCCGGGGGCGGCAGCGGACCATCCTCATTGCGCGCGTTGCGATCGAGATAAATCTCCGCCGCCGGCACGAGGCGGCGATAGATGCGCCCCGCAAGCGCCCGGGACGTCGCGCCCGGCCAATCTGCCGGCAGGAGCCGGCGCGGCAGCGCCGGATCTCTCAGGACGATGCGGCGAAATTCGTGGATCAGCAGCACGCGCGCGACCAGCGCGTCCCCCGGATCGAGCACTCCCCCCGCGGCAAGACTTCGGTCGAGCGGCGCGAACCGCACGACGAAATCGCGGTATGAGGCTGCAAGCGGCGCAAGCTCGAAGGCCGCGGCCGCGACCGCGGGACCGTTTTTTCCCGGATCCGCCGTGACGAGGAACACCCCGCCGATCCCCGCGATTTGCGGCGATGCATCGGTCACGCCGACGTATGCCGTGGACGAGAGCGCGGCAAATCCCTCTCGCTCCAGCAATGGACGCACGGCGGAGCGGTCGTCGACTTCGGGGCCCAGCAGGGCGAGCCGCAAACGGCCGTCGAAAGGCTGCTCCGCGCCGAAATAGATGCGCTTGGTCGCGGCAAGAAAGCTCGCCTCCTCGCGCTTGGAGAGCCGGTAATAGCTGTTGCGGCCGATGCGCTCGCGCTCGAGCCAGCCGTCCGTGACCAGTCGCGACATCGCGGTGCGGACGTGGCCGGCATCGATGCCGAACCGAGCCATGATCTGCGTGAGCGAGCCGAGCCAGAGGCTGCCGCCGCGCGGAACGATCGCATCGCCGTAGAGCGTGACGATCAGCGACCAGGCTCGCACCGGCCGGGAGGCATGGAACCGGGCCAGCAATGCGGATACGGGTGCGGCAAGCGGCATCGACCAGGGCGCCGAGGAAAGCCGCGACCATAGCGTCCCGCGCGGCAAGCGAGCAAACGCCGAGGCGATTCGCTCGGCCGGATGCAACGCGCGTTCCTTCGTCGGCCGAGCCCGCGCTTCGCGCCCGCATTAACGATGGCGACGGACAGG
>VAZU01000401.1:0-414 GCA_005884745.1 Alphaproteobacteria bacterium | reverse complement strand
GACGCGCAAAGGAGTTGCGTCATGTTCAGGCGTTTGAGCACGGCCCTGCTGTTCGCTACCGCGATCCCCCTCCTATCGACCCTCCCCCTCGACGCGCATGCCGGTAGATCCGGCGTTTCCTTCCACCCGGCCTTCCACCCGATGGCCCTGCATCCCGGGATCCGTGGCAGGACCCTGCACGGTTTCCACAAATTCTCGCATCACCACCACAGGCGCTTTTTCGGGGATTTCGGCTGGGGCTTTCCCTCCGACACCGGCGGGGCCGGATATTACGGACCCGGTTACGAACCAGCCGACGAGGTGGGCGACGTCGATCCGGCGCTTCCGGCTCCGGCCTCGTGGCGCCGGGGCATTTTCTACCGGACGGGCTGCCGGTCGGAAGAGGTTTCGGTCCCAGGCTCGCACGGACCCACG
>VAZU01000403.1 GCA_005884745.1 Alphaproteobacteria bacterium | reverse complement strand
ACTGCTCGCCCGCGCCGACGAGGTGATCGAGTGAGGCGCCAAGGTATCGGTGACCCTTTTCGAGATCGGCTCTTAAGGCCGTGCCTTCCCGCATCGAAGCTCCGGCGCCGCGGCTGGACAGGCATCGCGATTTGACGCACATCCCCTTCGCGTGATCCTCCCCGGCCTGTCCGGGCCGGCGTTCTTCGGAGACGGACATGGGGTTCGGCGCTCCCGCCGGCGAGCTCGCCTTGCTTGCGGCTGCCATCGTCGGCGGCGGAATGATCACCGGCATTCTGGCCGGACTGTTCGGGATCGGCGGCGGCGCCGTGATCGTCCCCGTGCTCTACGAGGTGTTTCGCATCCTCGGCGTGCCCGAGGAGGTGCGCATGCAGCTCTGCGTCGGCACCTCCTTGGCGATCATCGTGCCGACGACCATCCAGTCGTACCGCGCGCACCGCGCCAGAGGCGCGGTGATCGAGAACATCGTGCGGCTCTGGGCCCTCCCCGCCATCGCGGGGGTCGCGGTCGGATCGGTCCTCGCCGCGTTCGCGCCCGCCGCATTGTTCAAGCTGGCGTTCGTGGTGATCGCGAGCCTCATTGCCGCAAAGCTGTTGTTCGGCCGCGAGACCTGGCGGCTCGCGAGCGAGCTGCCGGGTCGCGTCGGCATGGCCGGATACGGCTTCCTGGTGGGTCTATGCTCGGCCCTGATGGGGGTGAGCGGCGGCTCGGTCTCCAACATGATCCTGACGCTGCACGGCAAGCCGCTGCACAACGCGGTCGCGACCTCGGCGGGGCTCGGCGTGCCCATCACCGTCGCGGGCACGGCCGGCTACATGCTGGCCGGCTTGCCGCACCAGGCGCTGCTGCCGCCGCTCTCGATCGGATTCGTATCGTTGCTCGGCGTTGCGGTGATGGCGCCGGTCTCGAGCCTCACCGCCGGCTACGGCGCCCGGCTTGCCCACGCGCTGTCGAAGCGCCGGCTCGAGATCGCCTTCGGGCTGTTCCTGCTGGCGGCATCGGCGCGATTCCTGGCGAGCCTGATCGGCTGATGCCGGTCTTGCGCGTGCACGTTCCGGCACGCGACGTTTTCACGGCAACAGAATCAGCAGAAACACCAGGACGAGCGCCGCCAACAATCCGGAAACCGCGTTCCTGAGCCATGTTGCCGAAATCTGCCGTGCCAGGGCCGTCGGATGAACTGACATCTTCTCCTCCCTGTTCGGTGAGTTGAGAAGCGGGTGCATGCCGGCAGCTTAGGATCCGACGCGGATATTCATTGTGACAAAGCTCACACTCGCAAGGAAAATCGCCGGCGCAGAGGGTGTGAGCTGCGTCACACGCTTTCGGCGCGGTTTGCCGCGCCGAAGCTACATCGCCGCAGGCACCCGTGCCGAGGCGCTTCGGCCTCGGCACATTGATGTTCGACGGATCGAGTCTGCTCAGCTCCGGGCGCGCATGCGGATGATGAAGCCGTCGTAGGAGAGCTCCGCGATCTGCATCCACAGCGAGGTTTCGCTGCGGAACGGCAAGACGCTGTCCAGCAGCTTCTTGAACAGCGGGTTCGTCTGCGACAAGTCCGCATACACGTCGCCGGCGGCTTTGTAGCAATCCACCAGGACCTCCTGAGGGAACGGCCGGAATTGCGTGCCGTTCGCGATCAGCCGTCGCAGCGCCGCCGGGTTGCCCGCATCGTATTTTCCGAGCACCCAGCCCCACGTCTCGTGGGAAGCGGTGAGCACCACGGACTGGTAGACCTTCGGCAGCTCGTTCCACTTGGCGAGATTGACGATGTTGTGCGACTGGCCGCAGCCCTCCCACCAGCCCGGGTAATAATAGTTCTTGGCGATCTTGTAGAACCCGAGCTTCTCGTCGTCGTAGGGGCCGACCCATTCGGCGGCGTCGATGGTGCCTTTCTCCAGCGCCGGATAGATGTCGCCGCCGGCGAGCTGCTGCGGCACCGCGCCGAGCCTGGCAAGGATCGTTCCCGCAAAGCCGCCGACGCGGAATTTGAGACCCCTCAGATCCTCGGTCGTATTGATCTCCTTGCGGAACCAGCCGCCCATCTGCGCGCCGGTGTTCCCGGCCGCCGTCCCGAAGCAATTGAAGTTCTTCAGCACCTCGTTGAGCAGCTCGTTGCCGCCCGCATGGTGCAGCCACGCATACATCTGCCGGCTGTTGAGCCCGAACGGCAGCGCGGTGCCGAACGTCATCGCGGGGTCCTTGCCCCAGTAGTAATACATCGCGGTGTTGCCCATCTCGACGGTGCCGTTCTGGACCGCGTCGAGCACCTGCAGCCCGGGCACGAGCTCGCCGGCCGCGAACGGCTGGATCTGGAAGCGATTGTCGGTGATCTCGGCGACGCGCTTGCAGAAATGTTCGCAGCCGCCCCACAGCGTGTCGAGCGATTTCGGCCAGCTCGCGGCGAGCCGCCATTTCATTTCCGGCATCGATTGGGCGACGGCCGGCGCGGCTACGGCGGATGCGGCTATCCCGAGGCCCGTGGCTTGCAAGAATTCGCGGCGTTTCATTGGCGTTTCCCCTGTGTTGAGACCATACGCCGGAATCGCGGGGAACCCGTACCAGGCATCGCAACCGCTTCCTCGCGCCGGCGATCGAGGACGCGATCTTATCCGGAATTTTCCGGATCGGCACGCGTCTTCCGATATTTCGGCAGGTTCTTCCGCGGTCGAACTTTCGTCCTCCTTGCGGCGGCGGCTACGGCTTGGGGTACAGCGTCACAACCGCCGTCGCGTCGAGCTCGCTCTTGCCCGCGGCGACGAGGAGCCGATACAGCGTCAGTGCCTGCGACGCCATCGGCATCGCAAGATGCCGGTCGCGCGCGGCGGCCTGCAGCATCTCCAGGTCCTTGAGCACCTGACGCGCGAACCCGCGGGGCGCGAAATCCTCGGCGATCATTTGCGGAAACACCGCCGCCAGCAGATTGGAACCGGCGTGGCCGGTCGCGAGCGCCTCCGGAATTTTCCGCGCATCCACGCCGTGGGCCTGCGCCAGGCGCAAGGCTTCGGCCAGCACGCAATAATTGGTCAGCACCAGCGTCTGGTTGACGAGCTTCGTCGCCTGCCCCGTGCCGACCGGCCCCATATGGGTCATCTTGCCGAAATCGCGCAGGAGCGGCGCGACGCGGGCGATCGCCGCCTCGGCACCGCCCGCCATGATCGCCAGCGTTCCCGCCCTGGCGGCGCCGGGTCCGCCCGATACCGGAGCATCGACGAACATCATGCCGCAACGCGCGCCGAGCGCCGACGCGATCCGCTGCGTCGTCTCGAGGTCCGTGGTCGAATGATCCACCAGGATTTTCCCGTCGCCGCGCCCGGCCGCCACGATGCCGTTGGGACCCAG
>VAZU01000036.1 GCA_005884745.1 Alphaproteobacteria bacterium | reverse complement strand
GACGGCGATCGCCGCCGGCACGGCCAGCACCAGCGGCATCGTGCCGCCGGCGGAGAGCGCCACCGCCGACATGCCGCCGATCATCACGAACTCGCCTTGCGCGAAATTGATGATGTCGGAGGTGTTGTAGATCATCGAGAAGCCGATGCCGATCAACGCATAGATCGCGCCGACGGTCAGGCCGGAGGCGAGGATCTGCAGGAACTCCGCCATGCCGCCCTCCGCAGTGCTATCGGCTCACGCTGAGGACATGCCCCAGTCTGCTCCCTCCCCCCACCGAACTCGGGTGTTCCCGAGTTCGGCCGATAATGATCGGTCCAAGTCGGAAACATCCGACTTGGACGTGGGGGAGGGATGGGGAGGGGGGTCGTTGTCTGATTCCGCGAAGCGGATACCCCCCTCCCGGCTCACGCGCAAAGTGCGCGACATAGCGATGCTCCGCATCGCGTTCTTTTGAGGACGGCGGCCGAAGGCCGCCTATGCCTCCCCCACAAGGGGGGAGGTAACCGAAGCGAGCAGACCCGTAGATGCAAAACATCCCGGTCAATACAGCAGCTTCCACTTGCCGTTCGCGATCTCGACCATGTGGAACGCCGACGTGTCGAGCCCCATGTGGTCGGTGGGCGACAGATTGAAGATGCCGTCGGTGCCCACGACCTTCTTCAGGTTCTCGATGGCGTCGCGCACCTTGGCCTTGTCGGTCGAGCCGATCTGCTTGACGGCGGTGACGTAGAGCAGCACCGCGTCGTAGGCGTGGCCGCCGAAGGTCGAGATCGGCTGGTGGTAGGCCGCCTCGTATTCCTTGCGGTATTCGAGCCCGACCTGCTTCTGCGGATCGCTGTCGGCCAGCTGCTCGGCGATCAGCACCGCGGCGGCGGGTATGCGCACGCCGTTGGCGGCGGCGCCGGCGCCGTCGATGTACTCCTGCGAGGCGACCGCGTGACTGAAATAGAGCGGGATCTTCGACATGCCGAGCTGCTGGTAGTTGCGCGTCGTGATGGCGGTCGGCGCCTGCGAGCCGCAGTCGAGCACGGCCTGGATGTCGGCATGCGAGCGCAGATTGGTGAGCTGCGGCGTCATGTCGGTGTCGGTCTGCGCGTAGGTCTGGTCGTCGACGATACTGATGCCGTATTTCGGCGCCAGATTCTTCGCCTCCTTGCGGCAGGATTCGTCGAAGCCGACCGAACCGGCGATGATTCCGATCTTGCTGAAGCCGCGCTTCTGCATGTCGATGTAGTCCTTCTCCACCGCCATGCGGTCGGTATGCGGGGTCTTGAACACCCATTTCTTCACCGGCTCGATGATCACCGCCGCGCCGCCCAGCGACACGTAGGGAATCTCCGCATCCTGCACGATCGGCACCACCGCCATGGTCTCGCCGGTGAGCGAGCCGCCGATCAGCACGTCGACCTTGTCGTTGTCGATCAGCTTGCGGGCGAACGAGACCGCCTGCTTGGGATCGGACCCGGTGTCATAAAGCGTGAGCTGGAGCTGACGGCCGAGCACGCCGCCGCCGCGGTTTGCCCGCTCGATCTCGAGCTTGAGGGTCTTCGCCTCGGGATCCCCCAGGAACGACCCGGGCCCGCTGGCGGACACGAAACCGCCGATCCGGATCGGCTCGGCCGCGCTCGCGGGCCGGGAAGAGCATGCCGCCGCCGCGATGATGAGCACGGCCGTCAGGATCGTCGATTTCGCCGAGGCCTTCATGTCTTCCTCCCTCTCATTTGCGCCGGCTCTTGCATGAGCCCGCCACTTTTCCCTCTCGGCCGGTCGCCGCCAAGGGCCGCGCGGCCCATGCGGGTCTCGGGTCAGCCCAGGCTCATCGCGATCCGGCGCAGCGCGGCGATGAACTGCGCCTTTCCGGCGCCGAGGATCCGATCGAGCTGCCGATCGTGGGCGACCGCGTGCCGGGTCAACTCTCGCAGCAGCGACCTCCCGCCGCCGGTCAGGTAAAGCGCGCGCACCCGTCGATCCTTCGGCGAGCGCCGGCGCTCGACGAGACCGCGCCGCTCGAGGTCATCGAGCGCGGGCGTCAAGGTCGACTTGTCGCGGCCGCTCGCCCGGCTCAGCGCCGTTTGCGTCAGGCCGGGATTTTGGTCGATCAAGAGCAAAATGGCAAAGCGCCGGGGCTTGAGATCGCGCGCGCCGACCCGCTGCGCAAAGGCGCGGAACGAGGCTTCCTGCGCCAGCCGCAGATGGAACCCGACCATGTCGGCGAGCGGGCCCAGCGCCGGAGGGTCCTGCGAACCCTCGGCTGAATTCCGCCCGGCAACACTCGACGATGGCCTGACCATTGCCGCTGCCCTCCCCTGCGGAAGGTTGCGACAAGTTCTGGGCCTTTGCAAGATCGTTCGATCCCAAATAGTATGGGGTCAAACTAAATGGGCCGCGCGCCCGGCGCGCCTGCGATGCGGGCCGGCGGCACCGCCGCGTCGCTTTCGGGAGGTAATCTTGGAACGCTCGTTCAGCCGCGAGGTCGACTCTCTCAAGCTCGGCGCCGGCGAGATCTTCCGCGGCGAGGGCATCGTCGCGGTCACCAAGGCGCTGCTGCAGTCCGGCGTGAGCTATGTCGGCGGCTATCAGGGGGCGCCGGTTTCGCACCTGCTCGACGTGCTGGTCCAGGCCGAAGACGTGCTCGAGGACCTCGGCGTGCATCTGGAAACCTGCACCAACGAGGCCGCCGCGGCGGCGATGCTGGGCGCCTCCATCAATTATCCGTTGCGCGGCGCCGTCACCTGGAAATCCATCGTCGGCACCAATGTGGCGGCGGACGCGCTGTCGAATCTGGCCTCGCCGGGCGTCATCGGCGGGGCGATGATCATCATCGGCGAGGATTACGGCGAAGGCGCCAGCGTCATCCAGGAACGCTCCTACGCCTTCGCCATGAAGTCCGGAATCTGGCTGCTCGACCCCCGCCCCGACCTGCCGACCATCGTCGCGTGCGTCGAGCAGGGCTTCGAGCTCTCCGAGGCCACCCATGCTCCGGTCATGCTGGAGCTGCGAATCCGCGCCTGCCACGTCACCGGCGAGTTCGAAGCGAAGGACAATCGCCGGGCGGTCTATTCCGGCCTCAACCGCATCGCCGGTCCGCCGCCGTTCCGGTACGGCCGGCTGGCGCACCCGCCGGTCACCTTCGCGCAGGAACGCTGCAAGGTCGAGGAGCGCCTGCCGGCCGCGCAGACCTTCATCCGCGAGCGCAGACTCAACGAATTCCTGGACGGAGATCTGAGCGATATCGGCATCGTCGTGCTCGGCGGCCTTGCGCACAACGTGCTCCGCGCGCTGGAGCGGCTCGGGCTGGCCGACATTTTCGGCGCGAGCCGCGTTCCCATCCACGTGCTCAATGTCGCCTATCCGCTGGTGCCCGACGAGGTGAGAGGATTCTGTCTCGGCAAGCGCGCGGTGCTCGTGGTCGAGGAGGGCTATCCGGATTACATCGAGCAGGCGATCCAGGTCGAGCTGCGGCGCGCCGCCATCCAGACGAGCGTCTACGGCAAGGGATGTCTGCCGAAGGCCGGCGAGTACACGTCGGCGGTCCTGCTCGACGGGCTTGCCGGGTTTTTCTCCGCGGCGCGTCCATCCGGCCTCGACGTCGATGCGATTGCCGAGCGAGCGGGCGCCTTGCAGGCCCAGAAGGAAAGTGCCGCCGCGGCGCTCGGCGAATTGCCGGCGCGGCCGCCGACCTTCTGCACCGGCTGTCCCGAGCGGCCGGTGTTCAGCGCCATCAAGCTGATGGAGCGCGAGATCGGCAAGACCCACATCAGCGCCGACATCGGCTGCCACTCGTTTGCGACCTTCGCGCCGTTCAGCCTCGGCAATTCGATCCTCGGCTACGGCATGAGTCTCGCGAGCGCCGCCGCGGTCGGGCCCAATCTCGAGCGCCGGCCGATCGCGATCATGGGCGACGGCGGTTTTTGGCACAACGGCGTCATCACCGGCGTGGCCGGCCATCTCTTCAATGCCGGCGACGGCGTGCTCATCATCATGCAGAACGGCTATACGTCGGCCACCGGCCAGCAAGCCATGCCGTCGAGCGCCTCGAGCCGGACCGGGTCGCCGCCCGGCATGAACATCGAGAAGACGCTGCGCTCGCTCGGGGTGAAATGGCTGCGCAAGGTGCGCACCTACGGCGTCGCCGACATGCTGGCCACGCTCAAGGAGGCGATGCGCACCGCCGAGCGCGGGCTCAAAGTGATCATCGCCGACGGCGAATGTCAGCTCGCGCGCCAGCGGCGGCTGCGGACCGAGGAGGCGGGAAAGCTCGCGCGCGGCGCGAGGCTGGTGCGGGCGCGCTACGGCGTCGACGACGAGATCTGCACCGGCGACCATTCCTGCATCCGGCTCTCGGGATGTCCTTCGCTCACCGTCAAGCCGAACCCCGATCCGCTGCGCACCGATCCGGTGGCGACCGTGATCGAAAGCTGCGTCGGCTGCGGGTTGTGCGGCGAGGTCGCGCACGCGGCGGTGCTGTGTCCCTCGTTCTACCGCGTCGAGATCATCCGCAATCCGAATTTCTTCGATCGCCTGCTGTTCGCCTGGCGCAACCGCGTCATCGGCTGGCTCGGCGGGCGCATTGCGGAGGCGGGCGGATGAGCCCGCGGCCGATCCATCTGCTCATTGCCGCGCTCGGCGGCGAGGGCGGCGGCGTGCTCACCGGCTGGGTGATCGCCGCGGCGGCGCGTCACGGGCTGCCGGCGCAAAGCACGTCGATTCCCGGCGTCGCGCAACGCACCGGCGCCACCACCTATTACGTCGAGATCCTGCCGGTCCCGGCCGCCGAGCTCGGCGGCCGGCGGCCGGTGTTCGCGCTGCATCCCGGCATCGGCGACGTCGACCTGTTGCTCGCCAGCGAGCTCCTGGAGGCGGGCCGCGCCGTCGGCGCCGGCTTTGTCACCCCGGATCGCACCTTCGTCATCGCCTCGACCCATCGTTTCTTCGTGATGGAGGAGAAGATGGCGATGGGCGACGGGCGCCTCGATGACGCGCATCTGGTGCATGCGATCGAGCGCCAGGCCAAACAGAGCCGGCTGTTCGACATGGAGAGATTGGCGGCGCAGAGCGGCTCGATGGTCAATGCGGTCATGCTCGGCGCGATCGCCGGCTCGGGGGTCTTGCCGATACCGCCGGAGCTGTTCGAGGCCGCGATCCGCCAGGACGGCAAGGCGGTCGAGGCAAATTTGCGCGGCTTCGGCGCGGGTCTCGCGGCGGTGCGCCGGCGCGTTCCGGCGCGGCCGGCTGCCGACGAGCAAGACCGCGCGGCCAGTGCGACGGATGCCGTGCTGGCGAAGGCGGCCGCCGAGCTTCCGGATGCCGCGCGTGAAATCGTGCTCGAAGGCATCCGGCGGCTGATCAAATATCAGGATGTGAGCTATGCGCAGCTCTATCTGCGCCGGCTCGCAAACATCCGGGAAGCCGATGCGCGCACCGGTGCCGGCGGCAAGCTGCTGCGCGAGGCGGCGCGGCACCTCGCGCTGCGCATGTCGTTCGAGGACGTGATCCGGGTCGCGCAGGCAAAGCTCGACCCGGGGCGCTTCGCGCGCATCGCCAAGGCGATGCACGTCGGTCCGGGAGAGCCGTTCGCAATCGTCGAATTCCTCAAGCCGGGAATCGACGAGCTCGCCTCGGTGCTGCCGCCGCGCCTGGCGGGCGCGATGCTTTGGTTGAGCCGGCGTTTTCCCCGGCTCGGCCGGCTGCACTGGGGCATGGCGGTGCGCAGCACTTCGATCACCGGCTATCTGCAATTTCGGCTGCTGCGCGCTCTCAAGCGCTGGCGGCCGAGGACGCATCGCTTCCGCGCGGAACAGCAGGCGATCGAGGCTTGGCTCGCCCGCATCGCCGCCGCGGCGGAAATTTCCGCGGATCTCGCCATCGAGGTCGCCGAATGCGCCCGGCTGATCAAGGGCTACGGCGACACGCATAAGCGCGGCAGCGCCAATTATTTTGCGATCGACACCCGCATCATCCGCCCGGCGCTTGCCGGCCGCATTCCGGCGGCGCGGGCGATCGACGCCGTCGCCAGCGCGCGCACGGCGGCGCTCGCCGATGCCGAAGGCGAGAATCTGGCGCGCTGCCTCGCCGAGATCGAGGCGGGGACGCCGGCCGCGCCAGGCTGAGGGAGATCCTCAGTACCCATCACCTGGACCGGGCAGCTTGCCGACCCGACGAGGGAACGCGGTGCGAACGGCAGCGAACGCCTTCGAAGCAGCCTCGGGTGGTGATGATCTCCCAGATCGCCGGGCTCCAATCCGTCCACACTTTCTCGGCCTCCTCCGCGAGCAGCCCGGCGAGGATTTCCGGAGCCGCGCTGAAATATTCCGGCATGTGCTTGGAGATAACCCGGTCGCCGAGCACGTTCCAGCGCGAGAACCCGCCCATCATCGGCGATCTTATGCCGAACACGACCCGGCCGATCCGGCTCTCGCGGATCGGGAACGAGCACATCACGCAGGGTTCCAGGTTCGAGTAGATCGTGCACTCGGCGAGACCGGCCTGGCCCAGCACCTTCTGGGCTTCGGACACGGCCAGCAATTCGGCATGTCGGGTGACATCCCGGTCGCGCGCGACCCGGTTCGTCGCCTCCGCCAGGACGGTGCCGTCCTTCGAGCAGATCAGCGCCGCGAACGGGAACTCGCCTTGCGTGGTCGCGATCCTGGAAAGCTCGATACACCGCCGCATCATCCGGATGTCGATCGCTTCGATGGCGAATTGATCCATCCTTGACGTCCGTCAACAGAACCTGCCGCGGGCCGCGGCCCGGCACGCAGCGCCTTCGAACGTCAATGTCTTGTGCGCCGGGAGGTTTCAGGGCCGGCGGCCTGCCGGACGCGAGCGCGGCTCCGGCCTTGATCCAAAATGTCATCGCCCGCCGACGCGGCGGGCGATGCATTGTTCGCGTCGAATGTGATCTGGCGATGAAATCACTTGACCGCGTCGGCCCCGGCCTTTGCGACCTGTCCGTCTTGCGAGCTGAGCGCGGCACCGGACACGCCGATCGCGCCGATGATCTTGCCGTCGACCACGATGGGAAGGCCGCCTTCCGATGCCGTAACCCCGAAGCTGAGCACCCTCACCCCGGCGCCGCCCCCGGCAATCGCGTCTTCCCAGGCTTTGCTCGGCCGCCGAAACTCGATGGCCGCGCGCGCTTTGCCCTCGGCGATTCGCACCGACCCGAATTGGGCATTCTCCATCCGGTGCAGCATCACGAGATTGCCGCCGCTATCGAGGATCGCGATCACCTCCAGCAAGTTGTTCTTCATCGCCTCGGCTTCGGCGGCCGCCATCGCCTTCTTGGCGACCTCGAACGAGATCGGCGCGCCGTAGGGCAGCGGAGGCGGCGCCGCCACGGCCGGTGCGCCGGGTTGCTGCGCGAATGCCGGAAGCGCGGCCAAGAGGGCGATTGCGGACGCGGCCGCGAGTGCTTTCAGGGTAATCATGGTTCCTCCCGTTGTTTGATGTTGTGCGCATTTC
>VAZU01000400.1 GCA_005884745.1 Alphaproteobacteria bacterium | reverse complement strand
AGCCGAAATTGCCCTGACCGTCGATCAGCGGCAGCCGCATGGAAAAGTCCTGCGCCAGCCGCACCAGGGCGTCGTAGATGGCCTGGCTTCCGTGCGGGTGGTACTTGCCCATGGTCTCGCCGGTCACGCGGGCCGATTTGTTGTACGGGCGGTCCGGCGTGTAATTGTTCTCGTGCATCGCATAGAGGATGCGCCGATGCACCGGCTTGAGCCCGTCCCGCGCGTCCGGCAGCGCGCGCGCCACGATCACGCTCATGGCGTAATCGAGGTAGGAGCGCTTCACCTCCTCGGTGATCGACACGGGGCGGATGTCCGAAGGGCCTTGGTCCCCCGGCCTGGGAGTTTCATTGTCCGACAAGGATGGATTCCAGAATGCTGGTTTCACCCGAAACGGGCCCACCAGCCATTTTTTTTGCAAATAAATTCAGTTACTTGGGGGCTATTGCGGCGATGCCCTGTCGCCCCCGGCCGCGGCCGGTGAGGAGCCGAATACGACCTGGTGCATGATGCGCCCGGGCACGAGCGTGAATGCGCCCGCGATGACGAGGGCACCCAGGAAAAGCGAGATCATGGCGCGGCGGTGCTCGGCCACGCGATGGCGATGCGCCGCCCAGACCGCGAGCGGCAGCGTGATCAGCATGAAGATCGACAGCAGGTGAATGGGGCTCCACGGGCCCCACAGCCGGATCTGGTGGATCCGAAGCGAGCTCAGCGCCACCGCCAGCATGAGGCCGACGAAGATCCAGCCGATGGTGCGATGGGGGATGGTACCCTTCGGGGCGGCGAACTGCACGATGCCGAGCGCGAAGGCCGCCATCGCCGCCATGGCATGGAGCGCGATGGGGGGCGGAGCTTCGAGCAGCGGAGCAAGGGTCATGGCGCGCAGCCCATGGGACGGATTTCGATCGAGGCGGGCGGGCTCCTTGCGTCACCGGGCGCTTGAACCTGCCGGAACACGCCTCGCCGCGCCGTTTAACATCCGCGGCAGGCGAAGTCATCCGCGCGGCAAGGCTTGCGGCCGCGGCGTGCCTATGGGCTAGTCCCGGGAGACCGCGCTCGGGATATGGAGCGCCGCCTGGGGACGCAGCACGAGATGTCCGCCGTGCCCGTCGATTATCTGATCTCGACCCTCGTCACGCTGTTCGTCGTGGTCGACCCGGTCGGGCTCGTCCCGACCTTCGTCGCCATCACGCACGGATTGCCGAGATCGACGCGCCGCCAGGTCGCCATCCGGGCTTCGCTGATCGCCGCCGCGATCCTGATCGGCACGGCAGCCGTCGGCGATTGGCTGCTCACGCGCCTCGGCATCTCGCTACCGGCGTTTCGCATCGCCGGCGGCCTGCTGCTGTTTTCGATCGCCTCGGAAATGGTGTTCGGCGTGCGGATCGAGCGCCAATCGCGCACGGCCGAGCAAGCCATCGAGGACCTTCGCCATATCGCCGCCTTCCCGCTCGCCATTCCGCTGATGGCGGGACCCGGCGCGATCACCGCCACGGTGCTGCTCGCCGCCCAAGCGGACGGACGGCCGCTCTTCCTCTTCGTGCTCATCGGCATGATCCTGGTGGTGATCGGCCTGTGCCTCGCCATCTTCCTTCTCGCCATCCGGATTGGTCCATTGCTCGGCATCACGGCGAACGTGGTGCTGTCGCGATTGCTCGGCGTGCTGCTCGCCGCGCTGGCGGTGCAGTTCGTGATCGACGGCATTCGCGCGGTGCTCTCGGCCGCGCCGTAGCCCGGATGGAGCGAAGCGCAATCCGGGGAGGACTACCGTCCCGGATTACGCACCGCTTCGCGGTGCTTCATCCGGGCTACATTGACGGGGCCCAGCCACAGCTCTGCCACATCCTTGGGCAAAAGCTGGAAATCCGGCTCGGCCGCGCCTTGACGGCAGGCGTGCCGCGGGCACTCTGGCGATCGATGCGGAGATAGGGATTCGAGCATGCTGCGGGGGAAAATCCGTTCCATCGCCTTGGCGGCACTGGCCGTCGCCGCAATGGCCGCGCCGGCGCCGGCCGCGCCCTGCCGCAACAACACCGGGAGCTTCGAGCGCTGGCTCGACGGCTTCAAGCAGGAAGCCGCGTCGCAGGGTGTCTCGCGGGCGACGATTTCGGCGGCGCTCGACGGGATGAGCTTCGATCAAGCCATCATCAACCGCGATCACGGCCAGGGCGTTTTTCAGCAAAGCTTCCTGCAGTTCTCCGACCGCATGGTGTCGCGGGACCGGCTGACTACGGGTCCGCGGCTGATGCAGAAGCACGCCGCACTGTTCGCGCGCATCGAGCAGCAATACGGTGTGCCGGCGCCGGTGCTGGTGGCGTTCTGGGGGCTGGAGAGCGATTTCGGCAGCAACAACGGCCGGTATCCGATCCTGCGCGCGGTCGCCACCCTG
>VAZU01000035.1:18145-23829 GCA_005884745.1 Alphaproteobacteria bacterium | reverse complement strand
GACCTACGGGCGTCCGCTGGTGGTGTCGCAGTACTCGACCGATCAGAACGGCGAGGACAAGAACACCAAGGGCGTGTGCCCGGCGGCTCTGGGATCGAAAGACGAACAGCCGGCGGCCTATTCGCCCGACACGCAGCTGTTCTACGTGCCGACCAACCACGTCTGCATGGACTACGAGCCGTTCAAGGTGAGCTACACCGCCGGCCAGCCCTACGTCGGGGCGACGCTGTCGATGTATCCGCCTCCCGGCGATACCCACATGGGTAACTTCATCGCCTGGGACGCCAAGACCGGCAAGATCGTCTGGTCCGACAAGGAGCAGTTCTCGGTCTGGTCGGGTGCGCTCGCCACCGCCGGCAACGTGGTGTTCTACGGAACGCTCGAAGGCTATCTCAAGGCGGTCGACGCCAAGACGGGCAAGGAGCTTTACAAGTTCAAGACCCCGTCCGGCATCATCGGCAACGTGATGACCTATGAGCACGGCGGCAAGCAGTACGTGGCGGTGCTGTCGGGCGTCGGCGGCTGGGCCGGCATCGGCCTTGCGGCCGGATTGACCAACCCGACCGACGGCCTCGGCGCAGTGGGCGGCTATGCGGCCCTGCGCAACTACACCGCACTGGGCGGCCAGCTCACGGTGTTCGCGCTGCCCGGCAGCTGAGCTTAAGGCTCGCTGCAGCGCAAAAGGATCCGGCGCGCCGGCCGAAACCGGCGCGTCGGATCTTCCTTGCCGGTTCCGGGTTTCATCAGCCGAAGGACACGCTCGTGCGAACCAGCTCTTTGGCCGGGACGCTCCTCATGGTGCTCGTGCTCCACGCGGGCTTGGCCTGGGCCGACGGACCCGGCGATCCGACAGCGGTCAAGGAGGAGGACGGAAAATATTACGACGCCCAGGGCAACCCGACCTACAAGGTCGAGAAGGACGGAACCGTCGACTGGTACGCCTATTCGGGTTTCCGCAGGTACCACTCCGATTGCCACACCTGCCACGGCCCGGATGCGGAAGGCTCGAGCTACGCGCCGGCGCTCAAGGAATCGCTCAAGACCATGAGCTATTCGGATTTCGCCGACGTCGTGGTGAACGGCCGCAAGAACGTCACCACCGCGCAGGAGAACGTGATGCCGGCGTTCGGCACCGATCCGAACGTCATGTGCTATCTCGACGACATCTTCGTCTACGTGCGCGCCCGCGCCAACGAGGCGGCCCCGCGCGGACGACCGCAGAAACATGCGGAAAAGCCCAAGCCGGCCGCGGAGGCCGAGACGAGCTGCATGGGCCATTAGCGTCGGGATGCGCCGGGCGAGGATCGTCGATCCCCGCGTTGAGCGGATCCAGGCCGCGAGCGAAGATGACCAGGGCAAGAACCGGCATGGGCCGAGGGTGGACATATTCGATCGTTTCCGTGTCGCTGGTCGCGGCGGTCGCGGCGGCGAGCTCGCGGGCGCACGCGCAGGAGGAGAGCAAAGAGCTTTCGATCGAGCTCGTCGATCCCAAGGTGCTCCGGGTCTGCGCCGATCCGCGCAACATGCCGTTCTCGGACGAGCAGAGCGAAGGTTTCGAGAACAAACTCGCGGAATTGTTCGCCCAAAAACTCGGCAAGAGCCTGGCCTATGCCTGGTATCCGCAGGCCACCGGCTTCGTGCGCAACACGCTCGGCGCGCACAAGTGCGACGTCATCATGGGGTTCCCGCAAGGCAACGACATCGTGCAGAGCACGAATCCGTATTACCGCACCTCGTACGCGCTGGTGTTCAAGTCCGGCAACGGCCTCGACGGCGTGGAGACGCTGAGCGATCCGCGGCTGAGGGGAAAGCACATCGGCATCGTGGCCGGCACGCCGCCGAGCAATTATCTGGCGGCCGGCGGCCTGATGGCGACCGCCAAGCCGTATCCGCTGGTCATCGACACCCGCGTCGATTCTTCCGCCCAGGCGATGATGAAGGATCTCGCCGCCGGCGTGATCGACGCCGGCGTGCTGTGGGGGCCGATGGCAGGCTATTACGCCAAACAGGCGAACCCGCCGCTCAAGGTCGTGCCACTGACCCGGGAAGCCGGCGCGCCGACGCTCGTCTACCGCATCACCATGGGGGTGCGCTTCTCGGATCAGGAATGGAAGCGGTCGCTCAACCGGATGATCGAGGAGAACCGGCCCGCCATCAACGCGATCCTGCTGGGTTTCGGCGTCCCGCTGCTCGACGAGAACAACCAGCCGATCCGGGAAGAACCGCCGTCGAAGCGGCCATGAGGTGCGCCCGGCCGCTGGCGCTGTTGTTGGCGATCGCAGCCCGACCCGGGGACCTCGGTCCGTAAAGCTCCCGCCTTGCACGGCGCTCCGCTCCATGCGGGCTACGAACCAGCCGATGAGGGCCTCACTCCAGCGCCTGCTGGATCATGCGGCTGAGCGCGAACAGGCGCCGCTCGATCAGCTGCGGCACTTCGCAGACGTAGCTCACGGTCTTCTTCTCGTCCTCGTAGACGCGGATGTCCCAATCGAGCTGGTTGGCAAGCTCGTCGATCTTGCTCTCCTCGGCATGGGCGTCCTGCAGCTGATGCAGCGCCGCCGTCTTCGAGCGGATCTTGTCGACGACGCCCTTCTGCTTGCGGGAAAAGCGTTCGATGCCGTCCATGACCTCGGAACGCTCGCGGGAGAGCGTCTCGAACAGCCCCGCGAACAGCAGCTTGCCCTTTTGATCTCGCTCGGCGGGGCTGCCGAGGAACTCGGCGATCAGCTTTTCGGCCTCCTCGAGCGGCGTGCGGCGTGCGGCAAGCCGCGGCACGAGCTCGGCGACCTTCGCCTCGCTCTGCCATTGGCCGCGCACGTCGTCGATCGGCGGCCCGGTCCACACCGCCGCCACCGAGATCTCCGGCACCTTGATCTGAGCGCACGGCCAATCGGGAAAGCGCGGGTCGGCCGCGAACGTTTGGAAGGGCGCGGCGATCCCGATCGCGGCGATTACCGCAACCAGCGCAAGTTTCGTCGTGGATTTCACCGACTTGCCGCGCGCTCCCACCTCCCCCTGGAGGGAGGAGGTCGGCAAGCCGCGAAGCGGCGAACCGGGAGGGGGTGAAACTAATTCACCCCACCCCGCGCGCTGCGCGCGCGACCCTCCCCCTCCAGGGGAGGGTGGGAGACTGTCGCGCAGGCGAGGGAACTGACTATCGGTGGAGATCATGGCTCGCCTCCCGGGGCGCCGCGGCGCGCCAAAACCCCGCGCGCGGGATCGTAGGCGAGGATCGCCGCGAACATGAACCCGAACGTGCAGCCGCACACGACCGCGAGCGAAACCCAGTTCACCTGGGCATAGAGCGCAAACCGCACGAGCTCGACCGCATGGGTGAACGGGTTGAGCTCGCACACGTAATACAGCAGGGGGCTCGATTCCCGGACGCGCCATTTCTCGAGCTGCTTGACCAGCGAGGAAATCAGCATGCCGAGCGCGCCCAGCATGAGCCCGGCGAGGATCAGCGCCGGCAGCACGGTCAGATAGCCGATCGGCGGCGGCTCGATGCCCCAGAACCAGGCGATGAGCAGATAGGCATAGACCTGCAGCACCGACACCGCGGTGCCGGCGAGGAGCTTCGAGGAGAGCAGGTACCAGCGCGGCAGCGGGCTCACCAGCAGGGTTCGCATGTTGCCCATCTCGCGGTCGTAGACCATGGAGAGCGAGGACTGCATGCCGTTGAAGAGCTGGATCATCACCATCAGGCCGGGGGTGATGTATTCCTCGTAGAGCACATAGACTTCGTACGGCGGAATGATCGAGACCCCGAGCACCTGCCGGAAACCGGCCGCGAAAATGAACAGCCACACCAGCGGGCGGACCAGGGCCGCGACGAAGCGTTCGCGCTGATGCAGGAAGCGCAGCGCCTCGCGCCAGACGATGCCCTTGAGGCAGATCGCGTAGCGGGCCAGCGACGGCGGGCTCGGTCGCGTTTCCGACAATGTGCTCATGCGGCCTCGTCCGGCGCGGAAGCGCTGGTCAGCGCACTGAACGCGCCGCGAATGTCGGCTGCCCCGGATTGCGCCACGAGTTCGGATGCCGGACCATGCGCGAGGATTTTGCCCAGGTGCAGCACGATCACGTCGTCCTTGTCGCCGACCTCGTCGACGAGATGCGTCGCCCACAGCACGCAAACGCCCTCTTCGATAACGAGGGAATGGACGTGGCCCAGAATCTCGGAGCGCGCCTTGATGTCGAGCCCGACGGTCGGCTCGTCGAGCACCAGCAGCCGCGGCCGATGCAGCAGCGCGCGGGCGATCTCGACGCGCCGCATCTGCCCGCCGGAAAGGTTGCGCACCTTGTCGTCGGCCCGCTCCGACAGATGAACGCGCGCCAGCATCGCTTCGCCGCGCGCCCGCGCCTCGCGGGCGCCGATGCCGTGCAGCGCCGCGTGATAGCGCAGGTTCTGCATCACCGAGAGATCGAGATCGAGCGTGCGCGGCTGGAACACCACCCCAAGCCGCCGCAGCGCTTCGCCCGGACTCGGGCCCACGTCGTGACCGAAGATACGGATGCGGCCGCGGCGCACCGCATAGAGCCGCGTCACCAGCGAGAACAACGTGCTTTTTCCCGCGCCGTTGAGCCCGAGCAGCACGCTGAACGTCGCCGGCTGGAGCGCAAACGTCACGTCATCGAGCGCCTGGCGCGAGCCGTACCAATGGCTCAGGCCCTCGATCGCCAGCGCTGCTTCCGCGGATTTCACGTCGTGCATATTCGCGCTGCCCTTCGCGGCCCGAGCCCAAGTCATTGCGCCGAAATGGCGATGCCCCAGGGCAGCTCGCCGACCTGAATCGTCTTGATCACCTTCAGGGCCGCGACGTCGATCACCGAGACGTCGTTGGACACGCCGTTCGTGGTGAGCAGATATTTCTCGTCGGGCGTGAACGCCATGTGCCAGACCCGCTGTCCGACCAGCAGATATTTCTTCACGTCGTGCGTGGCGCCGTCGACGACGGCCACGCGATTGGCAGGACCGAGCGCGACGAAACCGGTCCTGCCGTCCCGGGTGATGCCGATGCCGACCGGCTGAATCGCTTCCTGGCGCAGGCCCGCAACCTCGAAGCTGATCTTCTTCGTCACCTGATGCTTCGCCGGATCGATCACGCTCAAGGTTCCGCCGACCTCGGCGGTGACCCACAGTTCCGACCCGTCGCGCTTGAATTGTGCGAAGCGTGGACGCGAATCGACCAGAACATTGGCCACGATCCGGCGCGTCTCGGTATCGATGAAATGCGCCATGTTGGTGGTTTCCGAGGTATTCACCAGGATCTTGCCGTCGGGGCTGATGCCCATTCCCTCGGGCTCGACCCCGACCTGCACGTCGCCGAGCCGGGTGCGCTTCTCCACGTCGATGATGGTGACCGTGTTGTCGTTCTCGTTGGCGACATAGAGCAGCGTTCCGCTCGGGTCCAGGGTGAACAGCTCGGGATCGGGTCCGGACGGCAGCGTGCCGGCGATCTCGCCGGTCTTGGTATCGATCATCTGGATGGTGTCGTCGTCCCCGACCGCGACCAGCACGAACCGGCCGTCCCTGGTAAGATCGATGCCGCGCGGTCTTTGGCCGACCTTGATGGTCTTGACCGCGGCCATCTTCTCGGTGTCGATCACCGTGACATTGTTGCCCTTCTCGTTCGACACATAGGCTGTGAACGCGCCGGCCTGTGGCACCAACAGCACCGCAAGCA
>VAZU01000035.1:13710-18110 GCA_005884745.1 Alphaproteobacteria bacterium | reverse complement strand
ATTTCGTCTCGGGACGGTCGTAGCCGAGCGTGTCGAGCTCGGTGACGGGATGCAGAAAACCTTCCTGCGGGGAGACCGACACGATGGTTTTTCCGTCGGCCAGCAGGATGGGCTGGCGCAGCTGCAGATTCCAGTCGCGCAACGTCAGCTTGCGGCCCTTGAACGCGGCAAGCGCAAAATCCGGGCCCTTGAGGAACGCCGCGATCGCCTTCTCGTCGCTCGACTGCGTGCGCGAGGCGCTCTCGCCGATCATGCGCACCGCCGACCAGGCCTGCATGTCGAGCGCCGTCATCCTGCGCGAAAATGATCTCATGAACCGGTTCTGCAATTGCACCGCGCCCCACTGGTCGTGCGAGGCGTCCCAGCTGGTGGGCACAAGACCGGCCGAGCCCGCGACCGGCCGCGCATCCCAGGTTCGGTAGGGCAGGTAGGCCGCGAACACTTCGCTCTCGTCCGCAGCCACGAGCACATCATAGGCGGGGGCCTGCTGGGTAAAAACCGGAATCTGGCGCTGGATCTGCGCGATGCCGCTGTCGGTCCGCCGCGCGCCGCCGGTGTCCTCGAACACCCGCTCCTGGACGATCTTCGCCCCGAACCGTCCGGCCGCCCGCCGCAGCGCGTCGGCGTAGAGCCTGTCATTGTCGTGCGAGCCGACCACGAGCAGCCAGCGGCGCCATTGCTTCCACACCAGATATTGCGCGAGCCCGTCGGCGAGCATCGAGCGGGTCGGCGCGACGTGGATCACGTCGGCGCGGCAGTCTTGCTCGCGCAGCCGCTCGTCGGTCGCTCCGATGTTGAACAACAGCAGCCCCCGCTCGCGGCCGGCATCGGCCGCCGCGAGCACGGCATCCGCGGGAAGGTCGGCGAGCACGAAGGAAACGTGCTGTTGGGCGAGATCCGCGGCCGCGGCGCCCGGGTCGTCCTTGCCGGAAAGCCGCACTTCCTGAAGATCGAAATGCTGGTTGAGGAATTTTCCGGTCGTATTGTTGTCCTCGATGCCGAGTTTGGCTCCAGCCAGGCCGTCGTCGGCGGCAGGCATGTCGAGCAGCGAAATGGCCTCCTTGTGCCCGGTCCGATGCAAATAACCGATATGGAATTCGGCCGAATCGGCCGCGTCCGCAATGCACGTCGGGGCGAGCACGAGGCCCGCCGCGAAGAGAATTCGGATCACCGAAAACACCGGTCCAAACTACCTATCTGTCTGCCACGTCGGCAATTTTTGTTTCAATCATCGACGATCCTCCGTAGTCTGGCCAGAGAAGATTGACGCCTGCGCGGAAGAACCACAGGGACGGCGGATCGAGTACAATGCGCGGATTGCGGCTGGCCATGATGGTCCCGATGCTGCTATCGCCTTCGATGGCGGCGCTCGCCGCGCAAACGAAGGTCGCGGTCTTCGAGTTCGAACTGATCGACACCAGCCTCGAGGGCGCGATGAACGGTCCGCGCGCCGACGAACAGCGGCGGCTCGCGGGGCTTGCCGACGAGCTGCGCAGGCGCCTTGCGGCATCGGGCCGATATGCGCCGGTCGATCTTTCGCCGGTCGCCGCGGAGGCGCGCGCAAGCAATCTGCAGGCGTGCGGCGGCTGCGATGCAGGATTGGCCAGGCGGGCGGGCGCGGAACTTGCCGTCACGGGCACGGTTCAGAAAGTATCCAATTTGATCCTCAACATGAACATCTACGTCCGTGACGCTACCGATGGCCATTTGGTGACCCAGATGAGCGCCGACTTCCGCGGCAATACCGACGAGTCCTGGTCGCGCGCGCTCGACTGGCTCGTGCGCAATCGCATGCTGGCCGGTGGGAGCGGAGCGCGGCCATGACGTTGTTCCTGGCCAGCGTGACCGGCGCCGAGGAAGCGCAAGTCGCGCTCGCGCATGGCGCCGACATCGTCGACCTGAAGGACCCCGCCAAAGGCGCACTCGGCGCGCTCTCCGAAGAAACGGTGCAGGCGGCGGTCGCCGGCATCGCCGGAAAGCGGCCGGTCAGCGCGGTCATCGGCGATCTGCCGATGCAGGTCGAAGCGATTGTCGGCGCCGCGAGCGCCATGGCCGACACCGGGGTCGATTTCATCAAGGTCGGATTGTTCCCGGAGCCGGGACGCGAGGCGTGCATTCGCGCGCTCCACGCGCTCGCCCCAACGACGAAGATCATCGGCGTGATGTTTGCCGATTTGACGCTCGACCCGGCGCTCATCCGGACCATGGCGGACGCGGGCTTTGCCGGCGCGATGCTCGATACCGCCGGCAAAGGCGGCGGCCGCCTGCTCGACCATATGGACATCCCGGCGCTGCGCGAATTCGTCGCCGCATGCAGATCGCATGGGTTGCTGGCCGGACTGGCAGGGTCGCTGGAGACGCCCGACGTGCCGCGGTTGCTGTTGCTGCAACCGGATGTGCTCGGCTTCCGCACGGCGCTTTGCGCCGGTCGAGTTCGGACCGCGCCGATCGAAGCCGCGGCCGTCGACGTGGTTCGCGACCTCATCCCGCTGGACGAGCGCAGCGCCGCCTATGAGCGGCAGCGCGCACCGGTCGACTACCGGCTGCTGGCCGCACGCGGCTATTCCTTCGATCCGACCAAGGACGCGCCCGCCGATCACGTTTTCGTCCACGATCTCGTGTTGCCGGTCCGCGTCGGGGCCTATGCGAGCGAGCACGAGAAGCCGCAACGGGTCCGCTTCAACGTCGACGTAAAGGTGCTGCGTCCGCCCCATGAAGCCGAGGACATGCGCGACGTGTTCTCCTATGACGTCATCACCGACGGAATCGGCATGATCGTCGCGCGCGGCCATGTCACGCTTGCGGAGACGCTGGCCGAGCGCATTGCCGCGCTCCTGCTCGAGCATCCGCGCGTCGTCCGCGTCACGGTGCGGCTCGAGAAGCTCGATCTTGGGCCGGGCGCGGTCGGGGTGACGATAGCGCGCGAGCGCGCCGCCGACATGGCCGAGGTGCATCAGCTCTATCCTGCCGCCAAGAGCGACCCCAACGCCGCCGAATGATGCGGATGGCTGATATTCCTCCTTTCGTCATGCCCGGCCCCGGATCAAGTCCGGGGCAAGCTCTTGTGCCGGGCATCCACGATCTTCAGCGTTTCACGACACGCGTGGATGGCCGGGACGAGCCCGGCCATGACGCGACTGGGACCTGCGCTACGTGAACGCCCCCGTGGTGATCAAGCTCGGCGGCAGCTACGCTTCTTCGGCGCAGCGGAGCGATTGGCTCGACGCGATCGATCGCTGCGCCGGGCAGGCGATCCTGGTGCCGGGCGGCGGTCCGTTTGCGGATGCGGTCCGGACTGCCCAGCGTGAGTTGGGCTTCGATGATAGCGCGGCCCACCACATGGCGCTGCTCGCCATGGAACAGTACGGGCGTGCACTCGCCAGCGGACGCCCGCGCTTCAAGCTCGCAAGCTCGGCCGAGGAGATCCATCATGTGCTGGCAGATGGCGGCGTGCCGGTCTGGGCGCCGGCCCGCATGGTGCTTGCCGCGAAAAACCTGCCGGAATCCTGGGATCTCACCTCCGACAGCCTCGCGGCCTGGCTCGCGGGCGCTCTAGGGGTGAGCCGTTTGCTGCTGGTCAAGCAGGTTGCGGGATCGCTGGCCTGCTGCTCGGCGGCCGAACTCGCCGCCGCGGGCGTCGTCGATCCCTTGTTCCCGCGGTTTCTTGGAGCAAGCGGCGCCGAGGCCTACATTGCCGGTCCCGCCCATCATGCGGTGGCGGCAGCCGCGATCCGCCGCTCCGGGCCGCCGGGATCGCGGATCGCTCTGCCCTAGCCGGGGAAGGGCTGTGCTGACCCGAAGGCCGCACGAAGCAATGCCCGAGCGAATCCTGTTCCTGACCGGACATCTCGCGCGACCGCGGCTCGAGAAGGTGCTGTCCGAGCTTGCCGACCCGGGCTTCGACTGGTCCAGTCGCCGCGCTGATGACCGAGACCATCATCTCCCGCCGCTTGCCGCGGCCGGTGCAAGCCAATCGCATCCTGCTGCCGGGCCGCTGCCGGGCGGATCTCGGGCGACTGAGCGCGCAATTCGCGGTGCCGTTCGAGCGCGGTCCCGAGGAGTTGAAAGACCTCCCGGCCTATTTCGGCAAGGGCGGGCACCCGCCGGATCTCTCCCGCTACGACGTGTGCATCTTCGCCGAGATCGTCGATGCCTCGACGCTCGCCGTAGACGAAATCTGGGCACGCGCGTCGCGCATGCGCGAAGCCGGCGCCGACGTCATCGATCTCGGCTGCCTGCCCGATACGCCCTTCCCGCATCTCGAGGATGCGGTCGGCGAGCTCAAGCGCGCCGGTCTTTCCGTCAGCGTCGATTCGGGAAATGTCGAGGAGCTGCGGCGCGGCGGGCGCGCCGGCGCGGATTTTCTGCTCAGCCTCACGGAAAAGACGCTCGACATCGCG
>VAZU01000035.1:8775-13651 GCA_005884745.1 Alphaproteobacteria bacterium | reverse complement strand
AAGCGCGGCATTGCCGCGATCCTCGATCCGGTGCTCGACCCGATCCATTTCGGGTTCATGGCCTCGCTCGTGCGCTATGCCGAGCTGCGGCATCGCCTGCCCAGTGCCGAGATCCTGATGGGCACCGGCAATCTCACCGAGCTGACCGACGCGGATTCCGGCGGCGTGACCGCAGCCCTGATGGGAATCTGCTCGGAGCTCGCGATCCGCAACGTCCTGGTCGTGCAGGTCAGCCCGCACACGCGCCGCACCATCCAGGAGCACGATGCGGCGCGGCGCCTGATGTTCGCGGCCCGCGCCGACGCCAGCCTGCCCAAGGATATCAGCGACGCACTGCTGGCGCTCCACGCGCGCAAACCGTTCCCCAATACCCCGCAGGAGATTTCCGAGCTCGCCGCCGAGCTAAAAGACGCGAACTTCCGCATCGAGATCGCGGAAGACGGCATCCACGTCTACAATCGCGATGGGCACTACGTGACCCAGTCGGCACCGAATTGGCCAAGGCCGAGATCGCGTGGCGGCTGGGAAAACGCTACGCCCAGGACGAGCCGCTCGATTGGGGCTGCGCGGTCGACCGCGAGCCGGAGGATCTGACCCGGCTGCGCGAAGCCGGACACACGCTGCGCGGATCGAAGCCGGAGAGCTGAATTTGTTTGCAATGATCGGAAGACCTGGCCACACGCGCTCTGCACCTCCCCTTCAAAAGGGGAGGTCGGCGCGACTCCCTCACGATCGTCGGTTGGCCAAATGCCGATGATCCGCGAGACCATCGTCACGACGGTTGGCGCCGACGGCCGGGTGCATCTCGCGCCGCTCGGCATCATCGCCGACGGCGAGGGCTTCATCCTCGCGCCGTTCCACCCGTCGACGACGCTGGAGAATCTTCGCGTGGTGCCGTTCGCGGTCGCCAATTACACCGACGACGTGCGCGTCTTCGCCGGATGCCTGACCGGGCGTCGCGATTGGCCGGTCACCGCATCGGATAAGGTCCCGGTCGCGCGCCTCGCCGGCGCGCTGGCGCACGCGGAACTCGCGGTCACGCGTGTGAGCGAGGACGCGCGGCGCCCGCGCTTCCACTGTCGTGTGGTGCACCGCGTCTCGCATGCGCCGTTCGAGGGTCTCAATCGCGCGAAAGCCGCGGTGATCGAAGCGGCGATCCTGGTGAGCCGGCTCGATTTCCTCCCCCGCGACAAGGTCGAGCGCGAGATCGACTATCTCAGGATCGCGGTGGAAAAAACCGCCGGCGCCGCCGAGCAGGAGGCCTGGGGTTGGCTGATGGAGAAGATCCGCAGCCATTATGCCGCGGTTGCGGCACGCTCGGGATGAAACACCCGCCGGCGCTCCTCCTTCCCGCTGGGTCGGACCTGCGTTACAAAGAACCATGCGGCACCAGCCGACCATCCGCCGGCAACAACAAACGCGCGGCTTCTTGCACAGCCGGGCGAGACAATGGGCGTGCCTGCTCCTGGTTCTTCCATGGCTCGTCGCGGTGCCGGCAGGCGCGGAGCCGCTGCCCGTCGTCCGGATCGGTGTTCTAAAATTCGGCACCGTGAACTGGGAGCTCGACGTCATCCGGCGCCACGGGCTCGATCGCGCCCACGGCTTTGCGCTCGAGCCGACCGAGCTCGCCGGCAAGGACGGCGCCGCGGTGGCGCTGCAGGGCGGCGCCGTCGACGTCATCCTCACCGACTGGCTGTGGGTCGCGAAACGCCGCGCGCTCGGCGGCGATTTCACCTTTGCACCGCACTCGCACGCGACCGGCGGGCTGATGGTGCGCCGCGACGCCGGCATCAAGGGCATCGCCGACCTCAAGGGGCGGAAAATCGGAATCGCCGGCGGCCCGGTCGACAAGAGCTGGCTGGTGTTGCGCGCCTACGCGAAAAAAACGGCGGGGCTCGACCTGACGCGCGACGCCGAACCTTTGTTTGCCGCTCCGCCGCTCCTCAACGAGATCCTCAAGAGAGCCGACATCCCGGCCGCGATCAATTTCTGGCAATACAACGCGCGACTGCCCCAGCCTGACTATTTCGAGCTCGTGCGCGTCGAGGACATGCTGCCGGCTTTGGGCGTTCCGCCGCAGACGCCGCTGCTAGGATGGGTATTCAGCGAAGCTTGGGCCGCCAAGTATCCAGCTGTGGTTCGCGGTTTCCTCGCCGCCGCGAAGGCGGCGCGCGAGACGCTCGCCGCGTCGCCTGACGAGTGGCAATCGATCGCGCCGCTCGTCCACGCCGACGATGCGCCGATGCTCGGGCGGCTACGCCAGGCCTATCGGCGCGGCATCTCAGATGCTGAAGCGGACGCGCGCGCGAGCGATCCTGCCGATGCGGCGCAACGGCTGCTGGAGCTCCTGACCGTGTTCGGCGGCATCGACGAGGCGCCCCCCGGCGGCCGGGTGCCGCGGGGCACGTTCTTTCCCGCCTCTCCGTCGTGAGCGGCGCCCTGCAAGTTTTCCGCAACCGCGATTTCTGGCTGCGCTGCCTCTCCGCCGCGGCGCTTCTCGCGGTCTGGCAGATCGCCGCCGCCGCCGCGGCAAGTCCGTTGCTGCCCGGGCCCGCGGTCGTGACGGCGGCCTTGGTCAAGCTGCTCCTCCACGGCCGCCTGCTCACCGACCTCGGCATCAGCCTCGCGCGCGTCGCGGCGAGCTTCGTGCTCGCCATGGCGATCGGTTCCGCCATCGGCATCGTGATGGGACGCAGCCGCCGGATCGACCGCCTGTTCGACCTGTGGCTCATCCTGGGGCTCAACATACCGGCGCTGGTCATCATCCTGTTGTGCTACGTGTGGATCGGGCTCGGCGAGGCCGCCGCCGTCACCGCGGTCGCGCTCAACAAGGTGCCCACCTGCGCGGTGATCCTGCGCGAGGGCGCGCGCGCGATCGATCGCGAGCTGCTGCAGGTCGCCGAAGTGCTGCGCCTGTCGTGGTGGCGGCGCATGCGCAAGGTCTACCTGCCGCAGCTCTATCCGTATTTCATGTCGGCGACCCGGGCCGGATTGGCGCTGATCTGGAAGATCGTGCTGGTGGTGGAACTGATCGGGCGCAGCAACGGCGTCGGCTTCCAGCTCGGCGTCTATTTCCAGTTCTTCGACATCGCCAACATCCTGGCCTACACGGCGAGCTTCGTGGCCGTGGTGATGGCGGTCGAGGCGTTCGCGATCCGCCCGCTCGAGCAATCGCTGACCCGGTGGCGCGCATGAACGCGCTCGAAGTCGCGATCGCGCGCAAGTCTTATCCGAGAGAACGCGGCGAGCTCGTCGCCATCGAGGGGCTCGACTTCACCGTTCGGCAAGGACAATTCGCCTGCATCGTGGGTCCATCCGGTTGCGGCAAGACCACGTTGTTGTCGATCATCGCCGGGCTCGACCGCGACTACCAGGGCGTCGTCAGCCGCAACGGCCGCAATCTCGGCATGGTGTTCCAGACGCCGCGGCTGATGCCGTGGCTTTCCGCGCGCGAGAACGTGCGGCTCGCGATCGATCCGCCGCCGCGCGCGCCCGGCCGCGCCGAGGAAATGCTGGCCGAGATGCAGCTCGAGCCGTTCCTCGACGCGTTCCCCCGGCAATTGTCCGGCGGCCAGCAGCGGCGCGTCGCGCTGGCGCGCGCCTTCGTCAACGCCCCCGACCTGCTGCTGCTCGACGAGCAGTTCCTCTCGCTCGATGCGCCGACCGCGCAGCACCTGCGCGAGCTTCTGCTCTCGCTGTGGGCCCGCCGGCGCCCGACCATCCTGTTCGTCACCCACGATCTGCGCGAGGCGCTCAGCCTCGGCGACCGCGTGCTGTTCCTCACCGCGGGGCCGGCGCGGCTGGCGCTCGACCTGCCGCTCGACCTGCCGCGCCCACGCCATCCGGACGACGCCACGATCGAGGCCATGCGGGTGCGGCTGCTGGAGAGCCATCCGGACCTTTTGCGCGGGCTGACCGCGGGCGGCGCCGCGGAGAGCGCGGCCTGAGCTGAGGCCCCGGGGCTGCGCGCGCGTGCGGGAACATGCTAGAGAGGGCCTCGCCAGACCCCGAAGGAGGCGCTCTTCATGGCCGAAGCGTTCCTCTGCGATGCAGCCCGAACCCCGATCGGGCGCTATGCCGGCGCGCTCGCAAAAGTGCGCACCGACGATCTCGCGGCGGTGCCCATCAAGGCGCTGATGCGGCGCAATCCCAAGGTCGACTGGGCGGCGCTCGACGAGGTCTATCTCGGCTGCGCCAACCAGGCCGGCGAGGACAACCGCAACGTCGCCCGCATGGCGCTGCTCTTGGCGGGCCTGCCGGATTCGGTCGGGGGCGTCACGCTCAACCGGCTGTGCGCGTCCGGCCTCGAGGCGGTCGCCAGCGCCGCGCGCGCGGTGCGCGCCGGCGACATCGACATGGCGATCGCGGGCGGGGTCGAGTCGATGACGCGCGCGCCCTTCGTCATGGGCAAGGCGCAGGAAGCCTTCCAGCGCGCCTCCGAGATCTACGACACCACGATCGGCTGGCGCTTCGTCAATCCGGTGCTCAAAGCCCAATACGGCATCGATTCCATGCCGGAGACCGGTGAGAACGTCGCGGAGGAATTCCAGGTGACGCGTGCCGACCAGGACGCCTTCGCGCTGCGCTCGCAGCGGCGCGCCGGAACAGCGATCGCGTCCGGCTATTTCGCCGAGGAGATCGTCGCGGTCGAGGCGCCCGGCGGCAAAAGCGGGCCGATCGTGGTCGACAAGGACGAGCATCCGCGGCCCGAGACCACCCTCGAAGGCCTGGCGAAACTGAAGACGCCGTTCCGCAGTCCCGGCACGGTCACGGCGGGCAACGCGTCCGGCGTCAACGACGGCGCCGCCGCGATGATCATCGCGTCCGAGGCGGCGGTGAAGCGTCACGGCCTGACGCCGCGGGCGCGCGTGCTCGG
>VAZU01000035.1:0-8693 GCA_005884745.1 Alphaproteobacteria bacterium | reverse complement strand
GTGATCGAGCTCAACGAGGCGTTCGCGGCGCAGTCGCTCGCCGTGCTGCGGCAGCTCGGGCTCCCCGACGATGCCGCGCAGGTAAATCCCAACGGCGGCGCTATCGCGCTCGGCCATCCGCTCGGGATGTCGGGCGCGCGGCTGGCCTTGACCGTGACCCATCAGCTGGAAAAAACCGGCGGCAGGCTCGGGCTTGCCACGCTCTGCGTCGGGGTTGGGCAGGGCGCATCGCTGGCGCTCGAGCGGGTCGCTTGAAGGAGATCGTGCGATGACGTTCGTGTTCCCGCGGGAGAGTCTGAACGCCTTCCCGCCCTCGCTGCATCCCGATTACAAGAGCACGGTCAAGCGCGCGCCCACGCGGCCGCTCGTTCCGATGCCGCACACGCTTTCCGAGCTGACCGGGCCGGTCTACGGCCATGACGGCATCCGGCCGGTCGATGACGACCTGACCAAGCAGCATGCCGGCGAGCCGTTGGGCGAGCGCATCCTCGTGCACGGACGCGTGCTCGACGAAGACGGCCGGCCGGTGCCCAACACGCTGGTCGAGATCTGGCAGGCCAATGCCTGCGGCCGCTACGTCCATGTCGTCGACCAGCATCCGGCGCCGGGGCCGCACCGCGACCGACGCGCAAGGCCGCTACAAGTTCATCACGGTCAAGCCCGGCGCCTATCCGTGGGGCAATCATTCCAACGCCTGGCGGCCGGCGCACATCCATTTTTCGCTGTTCGGCCACTCGTTCCTGTCCCGCCTCGTGACCCAGATGTATTTCCCGGGCGACCCGCTGATGGCCTACGATCCGATCTTCAACTCGGTCGGAGACGAGAAGGCGCGCGCGCGGATGATCTCGCGCTTCGATCTCGCCGCCACGGTGCCGGATTGGGCGCTCGCCTACGAGTTCGACATCGTGCTGCGCGGCCGCAACCAGACGCCGGCCCAGCCCTGACATGTCCGGCATCACTCCATCCCAGACGGTCGGGCCTTATTTCGCCATCGCGCTCACGCCCGGCGATTACGATTGGACGCCCGCCGTCGGCAACAATCTGGTGACGCCGGACGCGACCGGGGAACCCATCCGCATCGAAGGCCGCGTGCTCGACGGCGACGGCAAACCGCTCAACGACGCCATGATCGAGATCTGGCAGGCCGATCCCGCCGGCCGCTATGCGCACCCGGCCGACGCAAGGGCGAACCCGAATGCGGCCTTCAAGGGCTTCGGCCGCGCCGGAACCGACGAGGGCGGGTCCTACAGCTTCGAGACCGTCAAGCCGGGCGCGGTCGCCGGCCCGAACGGGCCGCAGGCGCCCCACGTCGTGCTTGCCGTGTTCGCGCGCGGCATGCTGCGCCAATGCTACACGCGGATCTATTTTTCGGACGAGAAGGCAAACGCTGGCGATCCGGTGCTGGCCCTGGTGCCGCGGGAACGCCGCGCGACGCTCGTCGCGCAGCGCCAGGACGGCGGCGGGCACGCGGTCTATCGCTTCGACATCCGCCTGCAGGGCGACGGCGAAACCGTGTTCTTCGACGTATGACGCTCATTGCAACAACAAGCGAAAACCTTCGGAGGAGACCTCATGTCGCGCAACGGGCTCGTCACCGCATCGGCTGCCATCGTGCTCGCCTTGTCCGCCGTCGATCGCGCGCCGGCGCAGGACGCGGTCAAGATCGGCCTGATCCTGCCGATGACCGGCCAGCAGGCTTCTACCGGCAGGCAGATTGACGCCGCGGTCCGGCTCTATGTGCAGCAGAACGGCGCCAACGTCGCGGGCAAGAAGGTCGAGGTGATCCTCAAGGATGACGGCGCGGTTCCCGACAACACCAAGCGGCTGGCCCAGGAGCTGATCGTCAACGACAAGGTGGCTTTCATCGCCGGGTTCGGGGTGACGCCGGCGGCGCTCGCGGCCGCGCCACTCGCGACCCAGGCGAAAGTCCCGGAAGTGATCATGGCGGCCGGGACTTCGATCATCACCGAGCGCTCGCCCTACATCGTGCGCACGAGCTTCACGCTGCCGCAGTCCTCGGTGATCATCGCCGATTGGGCGGTGAAGAACGGCATCAGGAAGGTGGTGTCGATCGTCTCCGACTACGCGCCCGGCATCGATTCCGAAACCTCGTTCAAGGAGCGCTTCACCGCGGCGGGCGGCCAGCTGGTCGAGGCGATCCGCGTCCCGTTCCAGAATCCGGATTTTGCGCCGTTCCTGCAGCGCGCGCGCGACGCGCAGCCCGACGCGATCTTCGTGTTCGTGCCGTCCGGCCAGGGTGGCGCGTTCGTCAAGCAGTTCGCCGAGCGCGGGCTCGACAAGGCCGGCATCAAGCTGATCGGTCCCGGTGACGTCACCGACGACGATCTGCTCAACGGCATGGGCGACGCAGTGATCGGCGCCGTCACCGCGCATCTCTATTCCGCGGCGCATCCCTCGGACATCAACAAGGCGTTCGTCGCTGCCTTCAAGAAGGCCAATGCGGGGATGCGGCCGAACTTCATGGCGGTCGGCGGCTACGACGGCATGCATCTCATCTACGCGGCGCTCAAGAAGACCAACGGTGCGACCGAGGGCGATGCGCTGGTCGGCGCCATGAAGGGCATGGCGTGGGAGAGCCCGCGCGGGCCGATCTCGATCGATCCGGAAACGCGCGACATCGTGCAGAACATTTACGTCCGCAAGGTCGAGAAGGTCGGCAACGAGCTCTACAACGTCGAGTTCGCGACCTTCGAGGCCGTCAAAGATCCGGCCAAAGCCGCGAAGAAGTAATTTGCGTGGACCAGGCCACCTGCGCGCTTCGCCTCTCCCCTTGTGGGAGAGGGTGGCGAGTTGCCAGCGGAAGCGAGCAACGAGCCGGGTGAGGGGTTTCCCTTTTTTTGTCAGCCCGGACCCCTCACCCGGTTCCGAGCTGCGCTCGGCACCACCCTCTCCCACAAGGGGAGAGGGTAATCGAGTTTGCCGCTCCGCCGTCGAACATCCCTCAGGGGAGGGAGCGGCATGCTGACCATCCTGTTCGACGGTATCGCCTACGGCATGCTGCTGTTCGTGCTCGCCTGCGGGCTCGCGGTCACGCTCGGCCTGATGAATTTCGTCAATCTCGCCCACGGCGCGTTCGCCATGGCGGGCGGCTATGTCACCGTCGTCCTGGTGAATCGTCTCGGCGTGCCGTTCCTGGCCGCCCTGCCGCTCGCATTTCTGGCGAGCTTCGTGCTCGGAGCCTTGATGGAGCGCACGCTCTACGTCCACGTCTACGCCAAGAGCCATCTCGAGCAAGTGCTGTTCACCATCGGCCTGGTGTTCATGTCGGTTGCGGCAGTCGATTACGTGATGGGCTCGCAGCAGCAATTCGTCGGGCTTCCCGCGGCCTTGCAGGGCCGCTACGACGTGCTCGGGGTCGGCATCGGCAAATACCGGTTGCTGATCATCGTGATCTGCGGCGCGCTGACGGCGGCGCTGCAGCTGATCCTGGTCGGCACCCGGTTCGGCACCCGGCTGCGCGCCGCGGTCGACGACCGCCGCGTCGCGCGCGGCCTGGGCATCAACGTCGACGCCGTGTTCGCGGTGACGTTCGCGGTCGGCTCGGGCTTGGCGGGGCTCGGCGGCGCGCTCGGCGCAGAGATCCTCGGGCTCGATCCGATTTTCCCGCTAAAATTCCTGATCTATTTCCTGATCGTCGTCACCGTCGGCGGCACTTCCAGCATTACCGGACCGTTCCTCGCCTCGCTGCTGCTGGGCATCGCCGACGTCGCCGGCAAGTATTACGTCCCCAAGCTCGGCGCCTTCGTCATCTACACCATCATGATCGCGGTGCTGATCTGGCGGCCGCAGGGCCTGTTCGGCCGCGTCACCGCAAGATGATGGGCGGGGCAAGTCAACGATGTTGCGCGGACGCGAGGCTGGCTCGCTTACCCTCCTCGCGTTGGCGGCAGGACTGTTGGCTCCGCGCGAGCCGCAATCTCCTCCCTCCCCTTGAAAAAAGGAGGGATGGGGCGGGGATCGCGACCCCCTCCCGACCGCTGCGCGGTCGACCTCCCCCTTTCAGGGGGAGGTGTCCCGAGCCAGCCTCAAAGAATCCGCCATGACCCTCGCCGCGCAAGTTGCCCGGCAGCTGGCGGCGCGCGCGCGCTGGCGCCCGCTCGAAATCGTGTTCTGGCTTGCGGCGCTCGCGAGCATCTTTCTGCTGCCGAGCCGGCATCTGATCCTTACCGAGATCGCCATCCTGGGGCTGTTCGCCCTCTCGCTCGATCTCATTCTGGGATACGCCGGGATTTTATCGCTCGGCCATGCGGCGTTCTTCGGTCTCGGAGCCTATGCGGCCGGGCTGCTGGCGAAATATGGGCTCGTCGGCGAACCCGTGCTGGCGCTGTTCGCCGCCGGGCTCGGAGCCGCGGCGCTCGGATTTGTCACCAGCTTCCTGCTGCTGCGCGGCTCCGATCTGACCCGCCTGATGGTCACCCTGGGGATCGCTTTGATCCTGCGCGAGATCGCCAACCGGTACGACTGGCTGACCGGCGGCGCCGACGGGCTGCAAGGCATCGTGATCGGACCGGTGCTGGGCGCCTTCGCATTCGATATCGCCGGGCATGTCGCCTATGTCTACAGCCTCTCCGTGCTGTTCCTGGCGTTTCTGGCGGCGCGGCGTCTCATGAATTCGCCGTTTGGGCTGTCGCTGCGCGCGATCAAGGGCAATAGCCTGCGCGCCTCCGCCATCGGCATCGGCGTCGATGCGCGCCTCGTCGCCATTTACACGATTGCCGCAGGATACGCCGGCATCGCCGGCGCGCTGCTCACGCAGACGACGCAATTCGCCTCGCTCGACGTGTTCTCTTTCGAGCGGTCGGCCGACGTGCTGCTCGTGCTGATCCTCGGCGGGACCGGCTACCTCTACGGCGGGCTGATCGGGGCCGTGGTCTTCAAGCTGGTGCAGGACGCGCTGATCGATGTCACGGCGCAATATTGGCAATTCTGGATCGGGCTGGTCCTGGTGCTGATCGTGCTCGGCGGCGAACGGGTAAAACGGCTTGCGGCCGCGGCCGGCGGCCGGATCGCGCGGCTGGTCGGGCGCCGCCCGAAGCTCGATGCGAAGGCGCCATGACCATCGAGGCCGCGCATGCCTGACCTGCTGTCGATCGAGGGACTCCGTGCCGGCTACGGCGAGGCCGTCGTGCTCGCGAACGTGTCGCTGACGATCGCCGAGGGCAGCGCCATTGCGCTGCTCGGCCGCAACGGCATGGGCAAGACCACGCTGATCGATTCGGTGATCGGCGTGACCCGCCGCTTCGGCGGGACGATTCGGCTCGCCGGCCGGGATATCACGCCGCTGCGGCCGGACCGGCGAGCGCACGCCGGCATCGGCTGGGTGCCGCAGGAACGCAACATCTTTCGCTCGCTCACGGTGGAAGAGAACCTGACCGCGGTGGCGCGCCCGGGCGCGTGGACGGTGCCGCGGATCTACCAGTTGTTCCCGCGGCTCGCCGAGCGGCGCCGCAACCTGGGCGACCGGTTCTCGGGCGGCGAGCAGCAGATGCTTGCGATCGGCCGCGCGCTGGTGCTCAACCCGAAAATCCTGCTGCTCGATGAGCCGCTCGAAGGTCTGGCACCCATTCTGGTCGAAGAGCTGCTCGGCGCCTTGCGCCGAGTCTTCCGGGAAGGCGTATCGGCGATCATCGTCGAGCAGAACGCCCGAAAGGTCTTGGACGCGACCGATCGCGCGGCCATCATGGAGCGCGGCGCGATCGTCCACGAAGGGCCGAGCCGGGCGCTGGCCGCGGACCGCCAATTGCTGGAGACCCATCTGGGAGTGGCCGGCAAATCGCAAGGGCGCCGCGCGCCATTGCCGTGAACAGGAGGCGACAGGACGGAGCCATGCAGAGAACGAAGCCGCCCTACCGCGCCGACCACGTCGGCAGCCTGCTGCGCTCCGCGCCGCTCAAGCAGGCGCGCGCCGCGCGCGAGCGCGGCGAGATTTCCGCCGCCGGATTGCGCGAAATCGAGGATCGCGAAATCGAGAAGATCGTCCGCAAGCAGCAGCAGATCGGGTTGAAACTCGCGACCGACGGCGAGTATCGCCGCTCGTGGTGGCATTTCGATTTTCTGGAAAAACTCGACGGCGTCGAAGGCTTTTCGCCCGAGCACGGCATCCAGTTCCACGGGGTCGAGACCAAACCGAAGGCCGTGCGCGTCGTCGGCAAAATCCGCTTCTCGGGCCACCCGATGCTCGAGCATTTCAAATTTCTGCAAGCGCACGCGCGCGTGCAGCCGAAGATGACCATTCCGAGCCCGAGCGTGCTGCATTTCCGCAGCGGCCGCACCGGCATCAGCAAGCAGATCTACCCGGATATCGAGGGATTCTTCGACGATCTCGCCGAGGTCTACCGCAAGGCGGTGCGCGCGTTCGCGGATGCCGGCTGCCGCTATCTTCAGCTCGACGACACGGTGTGGGCCTATCTGTGCTCCGCCGAGCAGCGCGAGGAGGCGCGCCAACGCGGCGATGATCCACAAACGCTGCCGGCGACCTACGCCCGTGTCATCAATCACGCGATCGCGGGACGGCCCAGCGACATGGTGATCACCACCCATTCGTGCCGGGGCAATTTCCGCTCGACCTGGATCTCGGAGGGCGGCTACGAGCCGGTCGCCGAAGTGCTGCTCGGACAGGTGAATTACGACGGCTATTTCCTCGAATACGACACCGAGCGGGCCGGCGGCTTCGAGCCGCTGCGCTTCTTGCCCAAGGGCGACAAGATCGTGGTGCTCGGCCTCGTCACCTCGAAGAGCGGCACGCTCGAGCACAAGGACGACGTCAAGCGGCGGATCGAGGAAGCGACCAAATACGTCGACCTCGACCAGCTCTGCCTCTCCCCGCAATGCGGCTTTGCCTCGACCGAGGAGGGCAATATTTTGGCCGAGGACGAGCAATGGGCGAAGCTCGCCATGATCGTCGAAATCGCCGAGGAAGTGTGGGGATGAGGGTGAGTGCAGGGATGAGTCGATGCATGCGGGGCATGGCTCCACCTCCCCCTGGAGGGGGGAGGTCGGCGAGCGTCGTCAGACGCGAGCCGGGTGGGGGTGAAGCTGAATCACCCCACCCCGCGCGCTTCGCGCGCGACCCTCCCCCTCCAGGGGAGGGTGAAGCGCCGTGAGTGCCGCGCAGCACGAGTCCGACGAGATCGCCGCGATTCGCCAGGCGGTGCGGGCGCTGTGCGAAAAATTCCCGGGCGAATATTGGCGCGCGCTCGATCGCGAGCGCGCCTATCCGACCGAGTTCGTCGAGGCGCTGACCGGGGCCGGGTTCCTGGCCGCGCTGATCCCCGAGCAATACGGCGGCAGCGGGCTTTCCATGGGCGCGGCGATCGCCATCATGGAGGAGATCCAGGCGAACGGCTGCAACGGCGCCGCCTGTCACGCCCAGATGTACGTGATGGGCACGCTGCTGCGTCACGGCAGCCCGGAGCAGAAGCAGAAATTCCTACCCTCCATCGCGCGCGGCGAATTGCGGCTGCAGGCCTTCGGCGTGACCGAGCCGACCTCTGGCACCGACACGCTGAATCTACGCACCACCGCGGTCCGCGATAACGACCATTACGTCGTCAACGGCCAGAAAATCTGGACGTCGCGGGTCGAGCATTCCGACCTGATGCTGCTGCTCGCCCGCACCACGCCGCGGGAGCAGGCGCAAAAACGCACCGAAGGGCTCTCGGTGTTCCTGGTCGACATGCGCGAGGCAAGGGGCAGGGGCCTCACCATCCGGCCGATCCGCACCATGATGAACCATGCCACCACCGAAGTATTCTTCGACGATCTGCGCGTGCCGGCCGAGAATCTGATCGGCCGCGAAGGGCAGGGCTTCCATTACATTCTGTCCGGCATGAACGCCGAGCGCATCCTGATCGCGGCCGAATGCATCGGCGATGCCAAATGGTTCATCGGGCGGGCGAGCGGCTACGCCAGGGAGCGCAATGTGTTCGGACGGCCGATCGGGCAGAATCAGGGCGTGCAATTCCCGATCGCGCGCGCCTATGCGCAGATGCGCGGCGCCGAGCTGATGGTGCACGAAGCCGCGGGGCTTTACGAGGCCGGCCGCGACTGCGGCGCGGAAGCCAATATGGCGAAGCTGCTCGCCGCCGACGCGTCCTGGGCCGCGGCCGACATGTGCGTGCAGACCCACGGCGGCTTCGGCTTTGCCGAGGAATTCGACATCGAGCGCAAGTTCCGCGAGACCCGGCTCTACCAGGTGGCGCCGATCTCGACCAATCTCATCTTGTCGTATCTGGCCGAGCACGTGCTCGGCCTGCCGCGGTCGTATTGAGGGTTATTCACTCGTCGTGCCCAGCCTTGTGCCGGGCATCCACGAGAATGCGCGCTCCGAACGTGGATGGCCGGGACAAGCCCGGCCATGACGCGAAACAAGGTGCACTTTGCCATGACCCTGCCGCTGCAAGGGCTGCTCGTGGTCTCGCTCGAACAGGCGGTCGCCGCGCCGATGTGCACCTGCCGGCTCGCCGACGCCGGCGCGCGCGTGATCAAGATCGAGCGCCCCGAGGGCGATTTCGCCCGCACCTACGATACCGTCGCGAGCGGCGAGTGCAGCTATTTCGTCTGGCTCAACCGCGGCAAGGAATCGGCCGTGCTCGATCTCACCCAGGAAGCGGACAAAGTTCTGCTCGAAGCGCTGCTCGCGCGCGCCGACGTGTTCGTGCAGAATCTGAAAC
>VAZU01000399.1 GCA_005884745.1 Alphaproteobacteria bacterium | reverse complement strand
TCGTGCGGCCCGGCAGCGGCTTCAACATCGATCCGGCGACGCTCGATCCCAAGGCGGTTTCCTCCTACGTCACCCGTGCCAAGGAAGAGGGCATCGTCGCGCACCTGTTCGCGATCATTCCCGACACCTTCTTCGGGGCGCTGGCGCGCGGCGATCTGCTGCAGGTGCTGCTGGTTTCGATCCTGTCCGGCTTCGCCATCTCGCGGATGGGCGAGCTCGGCGAGCGCATCACCCACGCGATCGACATCGCGGCCAAGATGTTCTTCCGGATCATCCACATCATCGTTCGCGCGGCGCCGATCGGCGCGTTCGGCGCCATGGCGTTCACGATCGGCGCCTACGGACTGGGGTCGCTCTGGAACTTGCTGCAGCTGATCGCCACCTTCTATCTCACGGCGCTGTTGTTCGTGCTGGTCGTGCTCGGCACCATCGCGCATCTCGCCGGGTTCTCGATTCTGCGCTTCATCGCCTACATCAAGGACGAGCTGCTCATCGTGCTCGGCACCAGCTCGTCGGAAACGGTGCTGCCGCAGCTGATGGAGAAAATGGAGCGGCTGGGCGCGTCGCGCTCGGTCGTCGGGCTGGTGGTCCCGACCGGCTACAGCTTCAACCTCGACGGCACCAACATCTACATGACGCTGGCCAGCCTGTTCCTGGCGCAAGCAACCAACACGCAGCTCGGCCTCGGCCAGGAGCTGGGGCTGCTGCTGGTCGCCATGATCACGTCCAAGGGAGCCTCCGGCGTCACCGGGGCCGGATTCGTGACGCTTGCGGCGACGCTGGCGATCGTGCCGGACATCCCGATCCAATCGCTGGCGATCCTGGTCGGGATCGACAAGTTCATGAGCGAGTGCCGCGCGCTGACGAACCTGGTGGGCAATGGGGTCGCCACCGTGGTGATCAGCCGCTGGGAAAGCGAGCTCGACGTGGCCAAACTCCACCAGGTCATGGCGCACCCGATCAAGGTCGGGGAGGAGATGGAGCCCAGACCCGCTTGAGCGGCAGGGTTCCGCGGCGGAGGCCCCTGAGGATTCTCGACGCCTTCCGCGCACGACGGTTTCATGACCTGCCTTGCCGGTTGAAGGTGAGCGAGCGCACATTCATCCTCCGCGCACCGGTGTAACAAGAGGCGCGAAATTGCTATGCTCGGCCCCGACGGGGCGTGATCGCTCGCGGGCGAGCCCGCGAGGGGAGGCACTAGGATGGCTTCGCCGCAACGCAACGCCGCCATAGAGGACGCACGCCGGCTGCTTGCGAACTGCATCCTGTTCCGCGGCCTGGTGGAGAACGAGCGCGACGCGGTCGTGGCCCGCGCGCGCCTGCGGCGTTTTGCTGCCGGCGAGACCATCTTTCTCATGGGTTCGCCCGGGGAGAGCATGATGGCGGTGCTCGGCGGCCAGGTCCGGATCAGCGTGCCCTCCCCGGAAGGCCGGGAGATCCTGCTGGCGATCTTTCAGCCCGGCGAAGTATTCGGGGAGATCGCGCTGCTCGACGGCAAGGAGCGGACCGCCGATGCGCGGGCGATGACCGCGTGCGACCTGGCGATCCTCGAGCGCCGGGACGTGTTCGCGTTCCTGGAGCGCAAGCCCGATGCCTGGCCGAGACTCGTCGAGGTGCTGTGCGACCGGCTGCGCAGCACCGACCAGCACATCGCCGAAGTGGCGCTGCTGCAATTGCCGGTCCGGCTGGCCAAGGCATTGTTGCGCATGGCGGATTCCGAGGCCAATGCCGCCAAGGGTTCCGCCATCGTGCAGATGTCCCAGCGCGAGCTCGGCAATATCGTCGGGGCGGCGCGCGAGAGCGTTAACAAATGCCTGCGCGAATGGCAGCGCTCCGGCCTGGTGCGCATCGAAGGCACCTCGATCACCATATCGGATCGCGCAACCCTGAAGGATGTCGCCGAGCAAGGCTGAGGGACAGCGGCGAGGCTGGCGGTTCCATTGCGCTTTCCGGTTCACCGCTTTGGAAAGGCAAGCCGTTTAGCCCTCCTTGCGGCCGCGCGGGCGATCCGTGCTTCGCTTCGGCCGCCGCGCTTTCTTCCAGGGTGTGACCTAGGTCACAGGGACTTGCGCCCGGGGTCCTGCATTCTGTCCCTGGGGAGAGGCGCACCGTTCCTGCGCCGGAACAACCGATCTAAGGTTGAAAAAAATGACGCATGGGTACGGAGGTTCTACCACCGTGATCGGGGAGGGCGCAGCGTCCGAACCACCCGCCGCGGAGGTTCGATCCGCTCGCTGGAGACCCGCGTCCGGCATGACCGTGCAGTTCTGGGGCGTTCGCGGCAGCTTGGCTTGTCCGGAACCGGAGGTGGCGCGCTATGGCGGCAACACCTCTTGCGTGGAAGTCCGCTGCGGCGACCGGCTCCTCATCTTCGATGCCGGCACCGGCTTGCGGTCGCTCGGCAACACGCTGACGCGATCGGGGCGGCCGATCGATGCCGACCTGTTCTTCAGCCATTTTCACATCGATCACGTTGCCGGGCTGCCGTTCTTTGCGCCGATCTACGAGCCGACCACCCGCCTGCGGTTGTGGGCCGGCAATCTGCTGCCCTCGCGGCGAATCGTGCAGGCGATCGGCCAGATGATGTCCGAGCCGCTGTTCCCCCTGGGTCCGGACTCGAGTTTCACGATTTTTACGCCGGCGACGTGCTCAAGCCGCATCCCGGCATGACCTTGCGGACGGCGCCGCTCAATCATCCGGGCGGTGCCACCGGGTACCGGCTCGAATACGGCGAGAGCGCGATCGCGTACATCACCGACACCGAGCATCGTCCCGGCGCGCTCGACAAGGACGTGCTGCAGCTGGCGCGCGACGTCGATTTGATGATCTATGACTGCAATTATACCGAGGAAGAATACCCGGCCCATGTCGGCTGGGGGCACTCGACTTGGCAGCAAGGCGTGCATTTGGCGAACGCCGCCGGTGCCAAGCTTCTCGCCATTTTTCACCACGATCCGGAGCACGTCGACGCGCTGCTCGACCGGATCGGCCGCGAGGCGAAGGCGCAACGCGGCGACACATTGGTTGCGGCCGAGGGCCTGGCGCTGCGCTTCTAGATAGCCGCAAGCCCGACCGCCCGCACGAGACCCCGCACCGGTGGAATTTGCTTTTGCGGGTGCCCGGCCCGGCCAGTGTGGGCTCCAATTCCATCGCATTGGGTATGTCGCCTCGTCCGATTCCGCCGGCCTCACGGACCGGCGGATTTTTCTCGGCCGTGTGATCTGCTTCACAAAGGCTTGGCTCGGTCGGGCCTATTGTGGCGGCATGCCCATCGGGCCACCCGAAACAGAGGTCGAGCCGGAGGATCCCATGCTGTCGTCAGCCCGACATCTTCACGGCTTCCCCGAGCAGCGTTCGGCCGGCGGCGCCCATGGCGTTACCGCTCGGCTGAGCAACGCTGCGGCAGAGGGCAACCGGCTCCTCGCGCAGGCCTTGGAAGCTCTGCATGGCTGGCAGGTCCGCCAAGCCGAGCGCGAGATTCACCGCTATCGCCGTTCGGTTCGCTCGAGTTCGAACTGACGGAGAAAGTTTGCGTCGGCGCAGTCGGCGTACCGCGCGCGGGGCGGGACGAAGCGCGCCAGAAACAGGTGGAGTATTCGATGACGATGCTCTCGATCACCCCCAGAATGTATTTCGCCCATTGGCAAAGCGGACATCGAAGCTTCGCCGTGGATGTGCTGATGGCGCTCACCCTGGTTCTGGTGGTCATCTTCGCGATGATCGTCATGATGGCGCTGCTCGGCGGCGCGGAACCGGGCACGGCGGCAGCAAGCGCCGTCGACGGCGCCGGCATGCTCATCCTGCCGCCCTGAACGATCCGCCAACAACACCTGAAGGCACGCCGCCGAGCCGGTCCGCTCGGCGGCGCTTGCTTTGCGCGGCAATGGCGCCAAGGCGTGCGGACGCGATGCGCAAGCGCTCCGCCATCCGGCGCGGAGCGAGCGGGTCGGCAAAGCCGGAACCTATTTGCGGACAACTCGTTGGTCTCGGTCTTGGGCTCGGATCATGACCGGATGAATGCTCGAAAGGATGCGAGGCGAAATCCGCCGCGCCTCCTGTTCCGGTTACTGGGCCCGGGCCTCGTCACCGGCGCGGCAGACGACGACCCGTCAGGAATTGCGACCTATTCTCAAGCGGGAGCGCATTTCGCCTACGGACTGCTGTGGACAGTGTTTCTCACCACGCCGTTCATGATCGCCATTCAGCTGGTCAGTGCGCATATAGGACGGGTCACCGGCAAAGGCATCGTAGCCAATGTCAAACAATTCTATCCGCGTCCCGTCGTCGTGGTGCTGGTGGCACTGCTTGTCACGGCCAACACCATCAACATTGCCGCCGATCTTGCAGCGATGGGAGAAGCCCTCGCGCTGGTGATCGGTGGGTTGCCTCGAGAGCATGCCCTGGTGTTTGCCGCCGGATCAGTGCTGCTCCAGGTGTTCGTGCCCTATCGATTCTATGCGCCGATTTTGAAGGCTCTCACGCTGGTGTTGTTCCTCTATGTGGCCACCGCGCTGACGATCCGGATTCCCTGGGGCGAGGCGCTTGCCGGGACCGTATGGCCGAAGCCCTCGTTGGACTGGGATTATCTGCTCACGGTCGTCGCCGTGCTTGGAACGACGATAAGCCCTTACCTGTTTTTCTGGCA
>VAZU01000070.1 GCA_005884745.1 Alphaproteobacteria bacterium | reverse complement strand
CCTGCAATGCCGCGACGTTTGCCCGCGACGTGCGCGTTCTGGTCGACGGCGGCTATCGGCTCGAGGCGGTCACGCCGGTCGACCAGTTCCGCTACACGCCGCACGTCGAGATCGTGGCGCGGCTGGCACGGTGAGACGGTTCGCTCCGGCCTAGCCCTCCAGCGCCTCGGTCGAGACGATCTCGATGCCGAAGCCCGCGAGCCCGACGTAGGTGCGCTGCGTCGAGGACAACAGCCGGATCGAGGAGATGCCGAGGTCTTTGAGGATCTGCGCGCCCAATCCGACCTCGCGCCACTGCCGGCTGCGCGCGGCCTCCGCGGCGCTGGATTCGTGCGGGATCGCGGTCGTCGGCACGCCGGCGGCGCCGTCGCGCAGATAGACGATGACGCCGCCGCCCTCGCGCTTGAACCGCTGCAGCGCCGCATGGATCGGCTTGGCGCCGCCGATCACGTCGCCGACCACGTCGGCGCGGTGCAATCGCGCGAGCACGTTGCGGCCGACGCCGATCCGGCCGTAGACGAACGCCATGTGGTGCACCTCGTCGAACGGGGTGACATAGGCGTAGCCCTTGAGCGGGCCGATCTCGGAAGCGACCTCGAATTCCGCGACCCGCTCGATCAGCTTGTCGCGGGCCTGGCGATAGGCGATCAGGTCCGCGACCGAAATTCTTTTCAAGCCGTGGTGCTCGGCGAAGGCGGCGACCTCGTTCCCGCGCGTCACCGAGCCGTCGTCGTTCATCAGCTCGGAGAGCACCCCGACCGGCGGCACGCCGGCGAGCCGGCACAGGTCGACACAGGCTTCGGTATGGCCGGAACGCATCAGGACGCCGCCCTCCTTGGCGATCAGCGGAAACACGTGGCCGGGGCGGACGAAATCGCCGGCGCCGACGTTGCCGTTGGCGAGCGCGCGCACGGTGTTGGTGCGCTCCTCGGCGGAGATCCCGGTCGTGAGCCCGTGGCGAAAGTCGACCGAGACCGTGAATGCGGTCCCGAGCGGCGCGTCGTTGGCGGCCACCATGGGATCGAGGTGGAGGCGCTTGGCCTCCTGGACCGTGAGCGGCGCGCAAACGATGCCCGACGTGTTGCGGATGATGAAGGCCATCTTCTCCGGGGTGCACAGCGAAGCCGCCACGAACAGGTCGCCCTCGTTCTCGCGATCGTCGTCGTCGGTGACGACGATGATCTCGCCGCGCGCAAAGGCTTCGATCACCGCGCTGACGCGCTCGTGGATGTCGGTCAATGCCGGTCTCCTACCGCGCCGGGAACGGCCATGGCGGCGGCTCGCCGACCTGGCCGCGGTGGCGCAAATAATGATCGGCGATGACGCAGGCAACCATCGCTTCCCCGATCGGTACCGCGCGGATGCCGACGCAAGGATCGTGGCGCCCCTTGGTCACGATCTCGGTCTCGCGGCCGTAGCGATCGACGGTGCGGCGCGGGGTCAGGATCGAGGAGGTCGGTTTCACCGCGAACCGCGCGACGATCGGCTGTCCGGTCGAGATGCCCCCGAGGATGCCGCCGGCGTGGTTCGAGAGGAACCGCGGCCTGCCGTCGTTGCCCATGCGGATCTCGTCGGCGTTCTCCTCGCCGCTGAGTTCCGCGGCCAAGAACCCGTCGCCGATCTCGACGCCCTTGACCGCATTGATGCCCATCAGGGCCGCGGCGAGATCGGCGTCGAGCTTGCCGTACACCGGCGCGCCGAGCCCGGCCGGAACGCCCTCGGCGACGACCTCGATCACCGCGCCGACCGAGGACCCCTGCTTGCGCACGCCGTCGAGATAATCGGCGAAGAATTCCGCCTGCTTGGCGTCGGGACAGAAGAATGGATTGCGGTCGACCTCGTTCCAATCCCAGCGCGCCCGCTCGATCCGGTGCGATCCCATTTGCACGAGCGCGCCGCGCACGCTCAATCCCGGCACGATCTTGCGTGCGATGGCTCCGGCGGCGACGCGGGACGCGGTCTCGCGGGCCGAGGCGCGCCCGCCGCCGCGGTGATCGCGCAGCCCGTATTTGAGATCGTAGGTGATGTCGGCGTGGCCCGGCCGATAGAGATCGCGGATTTCGGAATAATCCTTGGAGCGCTGGTCGACGTTCTCGATCACGAGCGCGATCGGCGCGCCGGTCGTGACCTCGCGCCCGCTCGCCTCGTCCTCGAGCACGCCGGACAGAATTCTCACGCTATCGGGCTCGCGCCGCTGGCTCGTGAACCGCGACTGTCCGGGCCGGCGCTTGTCGAGAAATGTTCGGCGCAAAGATGCGTACCATTCGCCCACGCGCACCGAGAGTTGCTGGTAGCTCTCGCCGAAGGTGGTGACGCGAAACAGAAGGCCGAACGTATTGAACGACATGGCATTGCGCCTCGGCCGCTGTGGTAGCTTGAGGCACCGCCGTGGTCAAATAGCGGCAAAAGGTAATGTTTCCATCCGCCGCCTTTTGCAGCGCGAGAGTCGCGCTTCCGATTCAAACGGCGGCGCTAGCTTGCGCGGCAGCGGGTTCGGCAAACACTTGCATGCTTCCCGGCTCGAAACCATAAACCACGCCCTGCTCGATGCTCAGGCGCGGCGCCGTCGCTGGTAGCACGATGCCGAGATGGACCATGAGCGCGCGCGCCGTGCCGCCGTGCGCGGCGACCACGCTGTCCCGGCGCAAAGATGCGTACCATTCGCCCACGCGCACCGAGAGTTGCTGGTAGCTCTCGCCGTTGGGCGGCACGAACGTCCATTTGTCGCGCTCGCGCGCGGCGAACGCGTCGGGGTCGCGCATGGCGACCTCCGCAAGGGTGAGGCCCTCCCAGTCGCCGAACGCCATCTCGGCAAGCCGCGGGTCGAGCCGGTACGCCGGCGGCGACAGACCGAGCGGCGCGCGCATGCCCTCCATGGTTTCCCGCGCGCGTTTGAGCGGGCTTGCGACGTAGTCGAGCGCCGCGGGATTTTGGCCGTTTCGAGCGAACAGGGCGCGCAGGATCTCGCCGCAGCAGATCGCCTGCTCGCGGCCGCGGGCGTTGAGCGAGGTATCGCGCCTTCCCTGCAGCCGGGCGGCGCGGTTCCAATCGGTCTCGCCGTGGCGGACGTAATAGAGCACAGGCCTGGACATGGGCAGGCGATGCGCCGCTAGTCCTGGACGGCGCTGATGTCGGGCGCTGCGGGGTGCTTCATGCCGACGATGTGATAGCCGGCATCGACGTGGTGAATCTCGCCGGTGACGGCGCGGGACATGTCGGAGAGCAGGTAGACCGCGGTCTCGCCGACTTCGTCGGTCGATACCGTGCGCTGCAGCGGCGAATTCAGTTCGTTCCATTTGAGGATGTAGCGGAAGTCGCCGATGCCCGACGCGGCCAGCGTCTTGATCGGTCCCGCCGAAATGGCGTTGACGCGAATGTTGTTGGCGCCGAGGTCGGCGGCGAGATAGCGCACCGAAGCCTCGAGCGCCGCCTTGGCGACGCCCATCACGTTGTAATGCGGAATCCATTTCTCGGCGCCGTAATAAGTCAGCGTGAGCATCGAACCGCCGTTCCGCATCAGCTTCTCCGCGCGCCGTGCGACCGCGGTGAAGGAATAACAGCTGATCTGCAGCGTCTTGTTGAAATTATCCGGAGTCGTGTCGACGTAACGTCCGTCGAGCTCGCTCTTTTCGGAGAAGGCGATCGCATGCACGACGAAATCGAGCGAGCCCCAGGCCTCGGCAACCGCCGCGAAGACCCGGTCGAGCGTCGTCTCCTCGGTGACGTCGCAATGCCCGGCGACGAGACCTCCGAGCTCGGCCGCGAGCGGCTCGACGCGCTTCTTGAGCGCTTCGCCCTGATAGGTGAAGGCCAGCTCCGCGCCGTGCGCCCGCGCCGCCTTGGCGATGCCCCAGGCGAGCGAGCGGCTGTTGGCGACGCCTAAGATCAATCCGCGCTTGCCCCGCAGCAGACCGCCGCCTTCGACCATGACGCGCCTCGAGCACCGATGCTGGGATGGCGATCGCGCCGGATCCGGCTCGACCAATGCCGTCCTGCGGCTTAAAGGAAATGCAGAGATTCCCGGGTTCCCGCCTCGAAGCCGGAATCTGCATGGTTCGGCCTCCTATGACACAGCGTTCCCCGCCCTTCAAGCGCGGCCGGATGCGCCCTGCCGGCGGCGGGAATACCGGGAATCCTCGGGTGTTCTTCCACCATGCAGCGATGCAATGCGACCGGGATTCGCGATCGAATGATCGCCCGGTGGCCCTCGCGAAATCGCGGCGATTCCGCGCAGGTCGAGGAGAAGGGGATTGAGCGCCTTCGCGAAGGACCTCGAGGCGACGATCCCGGCGTTGCGCCGCTACGCACGCGCGCTCACCCGCGATGCGGAGATCGCCGACGACCTCGTCCAGGATACGTTGGTACGGGCGCTGCGCTCACAACATCTGTTTCATGGAGGCGACGTGCGCAGCTGGCTTTATACGATCCTGACCAACCTCAACCGCAACCGGCTGCGCTCGCTGGCGCGGCGCCCGGCGCTCTCGCCGCTGGGCGATGCCGACGCGCCGCAGATGGCCGGGCCGGAGGCGGGCGGGCGAGACATCGAGCGGGCGCTCGCCGCGCTCGTCGAGGATCAGCGCTCCGCGCTGCTGCTCGTCGTGCTGGAAGGCTTGAGCTATCGCGAGGTGGCCGAAGTGCAAGGCGTGCCGATCGGCACGGTGATGTCGCGGCTCGCGCGCGCCCGCGCGCAGATCAGATCCTATCTCGACGGAGAGCGTCCCGCGCTCCGTCGCGTGAAATGAACGAGGGCCGGAGCCAATGATGGATCGTGAATCGCCCGTCACCGAAGACGAGCTCCACGCCTTTGTGGACGGCGAGTTGCCGGCGGATCGGCAGGCCGCGGTGGAGACCTGGCTCGCCGCGCATCCGGAGGATGCCGCCCGCGTGAGCACTTGGCGCGCGCAATCCGAGTCGATCAAGGCGCGCTACGCCGGCATTGCGCTCGAGCCGGTTCCCGCGAGGCTCGAGCTCGCGCGCCTGCGCCGCCTGGAGCGCCGCTGGACGCGGGCGGCGGCGGCCGCGGTCATCGCCGCATTTCTGATCGGCGGCCTGTTGGGCTGGTTCGGACGCGAGATGGTCGAGGGCGGATCCGTGCTCGGCAAGACGCTGACCACGGATGCCATGGACGCGCACAAGCTTTACGTCGTCGAAGTGCGGCATCCGGTCGAAGTGCCGGGTGCCGAGGCCGCGCATCTGGTGCAATGGCTCTCCAAACGGCTCGGTTACGATCTGCGCGCGCCCGATCTCGCCGCGATCGGGCTGAAACTCGTCGGCGGCCGGCTGTTGCCCGGACCGAGCGGAGCGGCCGGGTTCCTGATGTACGAGGGCCCTTCGGGGGAACGCTTCACGCTCTATAGCGCGCGCTGGGACGCGCCGGAGACCGCGCTGCGCTATCGCGACGCCGGTCAGATCGCGGCGTTCTACTGGGTGGACAGCAACAGGGCCTACGTGATGAGCGGGCCCGCGGACCGCGACCGGCTGCGCATGATCGCGCAATCGGCGTACGACCAGCTCGAAACCCGCGGTCCGGGGAAAGGCAGCAGCTGAGCGGAGCAGATACGGCGAGACGATCGCGTTCGGGTCCGAGCAGGCCGCGATCTCCTCCCTCCCCTTGAGAAGGGGAGGGATGGGGTGGGGATCGCGACCCCCTCCCGACCGCCAATCGAAATCGGCCGTTGCCGATTTCGGCAGATATATTTTGGGCCAAGTCGGAAACATCCAACTTGGCCGAGTCGACCTCCCCCTTTCAGGGGGAGGTGCTGGGAGCGAGCCTCCAAACGTGCGAGCTCACTGCACCCAATAGGTTGGGGTTGTCACTCACCCCGTCGTCTTGCGCGGATCGTAAGGTTTGGTCTCGCGCCAGCGCCGCATCATCTCCTCGAGCTCGGGGTCGGGGCGGTCGGGGAGCACGATGCGCGTGGTGACGAAGAGATCGCCGCGGCCGCCGCGGATCGGCAGGCCTTTGCCCTTGAGCCGGAACGTGCGGCCGGCATCGGCGCCGGGCGGAATGGCCAGCTCCACCGCGCCTTCGAGGGTCGGAACGCGAACCTTCGTTCCCAAGACCGCCTCGTAAAGCGTAATCGGCAGCTCGAGGCGCAGATTGGCGCCCTCGGTCTTGAACAGCGGGTGCGGGGCGATCGCGACGCTGATCAAGGCGTCGCCGGCGGGACCGCCATGTCCGGGCAGGCCCTGGCCTTTCAGCCGGATCGGCTGGCCATCGGTCAATCCTGGGGGGATCTTGACGTCGACGTCCTTGCCGGTCGGCAGCCGCATGCGTTTCATGGCGCCCTTGGCCGCCTCTTCGAGCGTGATCGTCAGTGCGGCCGCAATATCCTGGCCACGGTGGATCGCGTCGAAATCCTCGGCCTCGGCGGAGCGCCGCCGCCCAGTGCCGGCAGCGGTGGCGCCGAACATATCGCCGAGGATATCTTCGAACCGGCCGAATCCTCCGCCGCGGCCCGTCGAGCGCCGGAACCCCTCGGGTCCCCAGGTGAAGGTCTCGAAATGGCCTTCGCGTCCGAATCCGCCCGGTCCGCGGCCGGCCCCCGCGGTTTGGAAACCGTGGAATCGCGGCTTGCCTTCGGCATCGATCTCGCCGCGGTCGAACGCCTTGCGCTTCTTCTCGTCGCCGAGCAGTTCGTAGGCGGAGTTGAGCTCGGCAAACTTTGCCGCGGTCGCGTCCTTCTTGTTGGCGTCGGGATGCAGCTTTTTCGCCAAGCGCCGGAAGGCGCGCTTGATGTCCTCCGGACTCGCCGACTTTTGCACCCCCAGGACCTCATAGGGGTCGCGCATCCAACCGCTCCGATTTCTCGAGAAAAAGCGAGGCATCAGCCCCCGTTTGGCTCCAATGTGGGGGCGGTTGGCGGGCGCCGCAACATGATCCGGCAGCGCCCATGGCATGGAGCAACGGGCTGCTTCGATCCGAACTCAAGAGCGCTTCCAGGGTCTCAGATTGCGGACATCCCACCTGTCCTCATGCATGCGGCAGGCTTCCCCCTGGAGCCACGACTCATTGCCCTCGAGCACATAGCTCACCAGAAAACCGCGGCAAGGAACGCCGTCCTGGGTCGAAGCCGATGGGAGCGCGATGACGGTCCCGCGCGCTCCGGTCCTGGGATTTTCCCATGGCACGCTTACGTCCTTGCCGCTCCGGGTCAGGGCCTCGGAGGCGGCCGCCCTGGCGAACGCCAAATCTCCCTCCGGAGGCATCCCGCCGGCTGGCGGCTCGCCGGAGGGGTCGGTCCGAGCGCCGGGCGGGGTCGTGGCCGTATAGGTCGGCTTCTCCGGTTCCTTGTCCTTGAGCAGGGATCCGAGCTTGTAGCTGCAGCCCCCGGCTGCCAAACCCAGCGCGATGGCGAGGACAAAGCTGGTCGCCCGCGCAGATCGATGCCATAGGCTCCGCCTTCGACTATAACGAGGCTCGAGGAACGCTCGTCCGGTCACGGGCCAGCCCCAGGGATGCGCCGCGCAATGTCGCAGACGATAGAACGCCCGGCGTGGTTAATGTCCGGTGATTTCATGGCCGCGGACGATCCGTTCGCTTTGCTCGCTGCCTGGCTCGAGGAGGCGACGCAGTCGGAGCCCGTCGATCCCAATGCGATGGCGGTGGCGACCGTCGACGCCGACGGGCTTCCCAATGTGCGGATGGTGCTGCTCAAGGATTTCGACCGGCGCGGGTTGGTTTTCTACACCAATACTGACAGCCAAAAAGGGCGGGAACTCGACTCCAACCCCAAGGCGGCCCTGGTTTTTTACTGGAAGTCGCTCGCGCGCCAGGTGCGCCTGCGCGGCAGTGCCGAAAAAGTCGAGGACGCGGAAGCCGACGCCTATTTCGCGACCCGGCCGCGGTTGGCCCAGATCGGCGCCTGGGCGAGCAAGCAGTCGTCGGCGCTCGAGAGCCGTCACGCGTTCGAGAAGGCGGTGGCGCTCTACACCGCCAAGTTCAACATCGGCACCATTCCCCGCCCTGCCAACTGGACGGGCTATCGCATCGTGCCGCTCGTCATCGAGTTTTGGTGCGCCCGGCCGTTTCGGCTCCACGACCGTCTGGAATTTCGGCGCGGCGGACCGGCCGCGCCGTGGACCAAGGCGTTGCTCTATCCCTGAAGATGCCGCGGCGCCATATGAGATGCTCATGCCGAACACACCCCGCCGCACCTTGCTATTGACCGGCGCCAGCCGCGGCATCGGCCACGCGACGGTGAAGCGATTCTCCAGCGCGGGCTGGCGGGTCATCACCTGTTCACGCCACCCGTTCCCGGAGGAGTGCCCCTGGGAAGCCGGTCCCGAGGATCACATTCAGGTCGATCTGGCGGATCCGCACAACACCTCGGTCGGCATTGCCGAGATCAAGCGCAGGCTCGAGCACGGTCATCTGCATGCGCTGGTCAACAATGCCGCCATCTCGCCCAAGGCCGACGGTGGCTCCCGGCTGGGCTCGATCGAGACGACGCTGGATGTTTGGAGCCAGGTCTTCCGGGTGAATTTCTTCGCGCCCGTCATGCTTGCGCGCGGGCTGATCGAGGAGCTCAAGGCGGCCAAGGGATCGGTCGTCAACGTGACTTCGATCGCCGGCTCGCGGGTGCATCCGTTCGCGGGCGCAGCTTACGCCACCTCCAAGGCGGCGCTCGCTTCCTTGACCCGCGAGATGGCACACGACTTCGGGGCGCTGGGCATCCGCGTCAACGCCATTGCGCCCGGCGAGATCGATACCGCGATCCTGTCCCCCGGAACCGAGAAGATCGTCGCGCAGATTCCGCTGCATCGGCTCGGCACGCCGGACGAGGTCGCGAAGATCATTTACGTGCTGTGCACCGAGACTTCCTCGTATGTGAACGGGGCCGAGATTCATATCAACGGCGGCCAGCACGTGTGATCCGCTGGCACCTCTCGGCGGCACGCCGGAAGGCTCCAGGCTGGTGCGTGGGACGTGGGAAAAATCTCGGCGCCGCCCGCTGCGGCCAGACCGGAAGCCGCGAGACCGGAAGCGACGCCCCTCCAGGCGAAGTAGCTTCGGTTTGCGCCGGCTGCTCTACGAAATCGCCTGCTCGGCGATCTTGGCGTGCGCCTCGGGATCGGGTGCGACGGGAGCGTAGGCGGGATTGCGGGCGGCGCTCTGGTAGCGGACCGCGGCGGCAACCGCCGAGATGCCGATTTCTCCGTAGTGTTCCTGGAGATCGGCGCGGTCATGGCGGGGCGTCGGCGGCGGACGTTCTGGGTTCATTGCTTTCCTCCGGTACTTGTAGTTGCGCCCCGATTGTCCGGCGGGCTTGATGGGCGCCGACTGGGGCGGAAATAGGCAGGAAAAAAGCCGCATTCTGGGATTTATCTCGGTGTTTCGGTGGTCTGCGTTTCGAGGCCGCCCATGGCGGATGAATGGCGGATGATAGGAAGAACAAGGTAAAGCGTTCTTTACCAACGATGTGCCAACTTGCGTGCGAGGATAGCGCCCCGGGGGTGAGGCTTTCCTGCAACAGTTCTTGACGCGATGCGGACGAACTCGCCGGGGGATCTGGTATGGCGACTTGGTTTCAGCTAACACAGCCCACCGAAAGGTCGCCATGATCTCGGTCAAAAGGGGGACACGGAAAACGATGATCGGACGTGGGGTCGCCTTCGTTCTGCTGGGCGTGGTCGGCTTGGCCCTCGGCGGGTGCGTGGAATCCACGCTGGCGCCGGCTTCGGATGCCAATCTGAAGCCGAGGGACCGGCAATTGCTGGCCAATGCGCCCTATGCCCAGGCGGCGATTCCCGAAACATATCAGCGCCATATCGTCGGTTATCACCGCAGGGAGGCGGCCGGTACGGTCGTCATCGATTCCGACAATCGGTTCCTCTACTACGTGCTGCCGCAAGGCAAGGCGATCCGCTACGGGGTCACCGTCGGCGAGGAGGCGCTGGCGTGGTCGGGCGTGGCCAAGATCGGCCGCATGGAGGAATGGCCGTCATGGACGCCGACCTCCGAGATCAAGCACCGCCTCGCCAATATTCCGGATTTCGTCGCCCCCGGGCCGCATAATCCGATGGGTGCGCGGGCGCTGTATCTCTTTGAGGGCAGCAGGGACACGCTCTACCGGATCCACGGCACCAACCAGCCGGAATATATCGGCCACGCCATCTCTTCGGGCTGCATCCGCATGACCAACGAGGACGTGATCGACCTGTTTAATCGGGTGAAGATCGGCGCGCCGGTGGTCGTGCTTGCGGTGGGGCACGGAGATTCCCCGCTCACCCCCGAAAGCCCGCGCGTCGCCTA